>CAZGVT010000145.1:0-7781 GCA_964529255.1 uncultured Alphaproteobacteria bacterium
GACGCTGATTGTAATCGACCCGGAAGGCCGGGTTGTCGGCTCGCTGTCCGGCGAAGGCAACCGCGAAGTCCTCGACGCCGTTGTTCATTCGTTGCTCGCAGAAGGCCGCGCGAAAGGGACTTTAGCGTCTGGTCCGCCGGAATTCAATCGACAGGCGCGAGTGCCGTCCCCGTCCGGATTGGCATTTCCGGGCAAGGTCCTGGTATCTTCGAACTCCGATCTCCTATTCATCACCGACTCCAACCACAATCGCATTGTTGTCGCGGACAGTTCTGGAAACGTAAACGCGATTGCCGGGTCAGGTTCCCGTGGAAATCAAGACGGATCGTTCGCCGAAGCAGAGTTCAACAACCCGCAAGGGTTGGCCTTCGACGAGGCTCGCAATATCCTGTATGTAGCTGATACGGACAATCATCTGATCAGAAAACTCGACCTGCAAAAACGAATGGTGGAGACGATCAGCGGCACGGGCATACAAGTCTACGACCGCGCCGGTGGTAACGCCGGTCGCAAACAAGGGCTGAATAGTCCGTGGGATCTCGCGCTTGTCGACAATCGTCTGTTCATTGCGATGGCCGGTCCCCACCAACTTTGGGTACTCGACCTCAACACTCAGATCGCCAAAGTGTGGTCAGGCTCCGGTCGCGAAGATATCGTCGATGGACCGGCAACTGCATCAGCCCTCGCGCAGCCTTCGGGAATTGCGCGCAAAGGCGACTGGCTCTACTTTGTGGACAGCGAAGTCAGCGCACTGCGCCGCGCAAGCATCAAGAACGGAAGTGTAGAATCACTAATCGGGAGCGGTCTGTTCGACTTCGGCGATCGCGACGGAGCCTTCGGCACTGCGCTGTTGCAGCATCCCTTGGGTATTGCCGTTCATGGTGATGATATCCTGGTCGCGGATACATACAACCATAAGATCAAGCGCGCAATCGAGTCGGCCAAACGAATCTCGACAATTGCCGGCAACGGTAAGCCCGATGCAATCCCGAGCGACGACGGAGAACTCTCGCTCTATGAACCCGGCGGCATCAGCGTATCGGGTGATTGGTTATACATCGCCGACACGAATCACGACCGCATAGTGCGATATAACCTTGTCGATGGCCGGTGGTCGGAGGTCACACTTCGCAATCTGCGGACTATACAGACGCGATCGATGGAGACGAGTACTTTGCCGGTTCGTGAAGTCGAGATCGGCAAGAGAGAAGAGATCGAGCTGAGTCTGAATGCCGACTTTCCAAGCGGAATCCATCTCAACCGGGAAGCGCCGATCCACTATGTCATCATGTCCCCAAGTGGCAAGGGTTCGATTGAGGGATCTGCGCCGGCGGGAAGACTGCCCGTGACCGTGAAGGCGCGGAGTTCGGAACTGAATGCGGGCGGCGAATTGACGGCAGTGCTTTCCATCGCCTACTGCACGGACGGCAACAGCGGATTGTGCGTGCCCGTAGATCTCGCCTGGCGACTCAAACTTCGCGAGACGCCGGGGGGCCCGACAAAGATTACCTTGAGCGAAACCGTCAAGGCAATTTCGCAATAACGCGAATTCAAACTGCGAAACAGATACCGGCGCGGAGTCAAATCCGCGCCGTGCTTATATCAGGCCGCGGGCCCTGGCTTGAACGACGATATCGCGTGTCGCGCTGGCGCCAAGTCTGGTTGCACCGGCGTCTATCATTGCAAGCGCGTCATCATAAGTTCGAATTCCACCCGCAGCCTTAACACCGACATTAACGGGTTGTGCGATTTCCGCGATCAGCCGGACATCCTCGGGCTTCGCGCCGCCGGCGGCAAACCCTGTGGAAGTCTTTACGAAGTCAGCACCACCGTCAATGCAAATTCGTGTTGCGAGCCGCTTCTCCGCATCGCTGAGTAAGGCGCATTCGATGATCACCTTCAGCGCAGCGTTGCACGCGTGACAAACGTCGGCTACCGAGCGCACGTCATGCTCGACTTCGCGCGTCCGTCCCGACTTGAGGCCGCCGATCCAGATAACCATATCGACTTCGCGTGCACCATTACGAATCGCGGTTTCAGCCTCCGCCGCCTTGATCGTCGCGACGGATGCGCCGAGAGGAAAGCCGGCTACGGCACAGCAGAGCACGGAAGAGCCACTGAGGGTCGATGCCACCTGGGGAACGAAGACCGGATTGACGCAGACTGTAGCTGTCTGGAGTTCCAGAGCCTCACGGCACACGGCATCGATCTGCTCGGCTGTCGCTTCGGCTTTCAGAAGCGTATGATCAAAATACTTGCAGAATTCGCTGAGGGTCATGCCTGGTCATCACGTGCTTTTCCGTATAGTTTACCAATCCCCCGGCAGATTGTCAAGACCCCGGCGGCGCATTGATCACTCTCAGGGAGACGTCCGGGGGGCCGGCAGGGTACGTCCGGACCCGGCCTGAGTACTCTCTGCCGGAGAACCGGGATTGGAGTGCTCGTCCGGCTCGGGCGCATCCGCGCGGTAGTAGGTCTTCTCCATCGGGACGACGTGCTCTTTGTAGCAGTCCGGACAGATGGAGTGCGAGAAGAAGAGTTGATCCGCGCGTTCGGCGATGTAATGTTCGATCTTGTGCCAGTAAGCCGTGTCATCGCGCACGTTTTTGCAATAACTGCAGATCGGCAAAAACCCCTGAAGTTGTTGCACGTGTGCCTGGGCCGTTTCGAGGTCACGAATCCGGCTTTCAAGCGACTGTTGCAACATGAGAATTCGTTCGCCGTTTCGAACGCGCAGTTTGAGTTCCTCTCGATGAAACGGCTTGCTGATGAAATCGTCTACACCGGCTTCCATCGCCTCCAGCATATCTTCCTTCCGATTCTTCGCCGTGACCATGACAATGTATGTGTACTCGTCACTTTCACCGTCTCGCACGCGGCGGCAAAGACTCAAACCGTCGATATCGGGAAGAAGCCAGTCGGTAATCAGAAAATCGGGCTTATTCCTGACGAATTCCCTCATTGCTTCTTCCCCGGACGCAACCGACCGCACAACGTAGTCAAATTGAGTCAGCATGATCGTGAGGCTTTCGCGGGAAAATCTGTCATCCTCGACGAGCAATACGTTCATACGGGCGATTCCTCGATTATCTTGTCCAGCTCCAATTTCACCGAATTGAATTCCGTTTTGACTGCCTCGATTTGTTCGGGACTTGCAATACCCGACTGGAGTCGGATAAGGTCGTCAATCTGCGCGCAGAGATTCGCCAGATCGATCGCCCCGATACACAGCGCTGCGCTCTTGAGAGTATGCGCCTCGTAGGCGACGGTCTTCCACTCCCCGCGGTAACATGCGCGGTCCATCGTCTCAATCCGCCGGGCGGCATCGCTCAACATTACGCGGGCGAGCGTGCATACGGCCTCGTGGTCGCCTTCGGTAATCTCCTCGAGCTTCCTGATCTCAATGCTACTCATAAAGTGACCGGTGGTCAGCCTTTCGGTTCGCTTCAACGGATATGCAGGGAAAAGTTTGCAAAAAACGAGCCTAATCTGGCTACGACACTTGCCATGTCGAAAGTGTCACGATCGGTATATGGCGCGTGACTTGCATAATAAGGAGTAGATACTTTTGAATTCGGAGTTGGCGACCATGAGACACACGATTGTCCATTTCCTCCTGATTTCAACACTCCAAACATCCGCCATGGCCTATGAGCCATCGGAGGATGCGCCGAGTCCGAAGTCAGTTTTGCGCATGTTGCAAGACGGAAACCTGCGCTATTTGACTGAAGAGACCCATGGTTGGCGGGACGCAGCCGACCGCAGAGAACAATTCACCGACGGACAGAGCCCGCTTGCCTGCATCCTGACGTGCAGCGATTCACGAGTGTCGCCCGAGATTCTGTTCGATCTCTCGCTTGGAGACTTGTTCGTCTGCCGTGTCGCGGGAAATGTCGTGTCGCCGGAAGTTGCCGGGTCCGTCGAGTATGCCGTGGAGCACCTTGGAGTGTCGCTTGTCGTCGTGATGGGTCACACGAGTTGCGGAGCGGTGAAGGCGGCCGTAGAAAGCCCCGAAATTGCCGGACCCGTCGCTTCGTTGGTTGGGCGAATCGAACCTGCGGTAGAAGTTTGCAAACTACGCGGTGTGGAGGAACCGCAGCTTGCGAAGGAAGCGGTGTCCACACACGCCAGCATGGGATGCGCGGCGCTCTACGAATCCTGTCCCTCCGTTCAGGAGGCGATCGAGGAAGGCAAGTGCATGCTTGTCAGCGCGGTCTACGACATTGAGTCAGGACATATCTCCTGGGAAACTCAGTTAACAAGTGTGAGCGCTCACAAGGCAATCCTCTCCGGTTTGGAAGAAGAGATTCGAGAGTCGGAACAGCGAATTAACCACGAGCCATCGCGATATGCGGAACCGAATATGGTCTCGCAGGATGACCATGAGTCCGCATCGCGCGAGGCACCGAAGAAGAAAGTGAGCAAGAAGCCCGCATCGCGGCCGCGTCGATACTGACGTCAAGCAATATATGATGACAAGAGAGGCAGTGAACTCACTGCCTCAGGATGCTGACAAAGGCCCGAGCCGTGTTAGCTGGTTGCAGCCGACCGCCGGGCCGATCACGTTCGAGATCTCGTGAGTGCTCACGTGGCGAATTGAGAGTCACGTCGCGGCTCCCAAGACAGGCCCAACAAGAATCGATGGGGTTTGTCAATAGCCCGAGAGGCAGTGGACCCACTGCCTCTCTCGCATTTGAATGACATTCTCGGTCACGCGGTACTCTTGCGCGATGCCAGGGCGCGACTTTTCTGCTGAATGGCCTCCAAAAGCTGATCGAAGGAGTCGGAGAATTTCTTGACTCCGTCTTCGATCAAGTCTTCGGTGATCTTCTCAATGCTCACACCCGCGGTCGCAATCTGACCCAACACGGCCGCTGCGGTTTGCAGATTCCGCTCGAGCCCGGCCTCAGGAGTACCGTGATCTCTCCATGCGTCAAGCGTGGCCGGCGGCATTGTGTTGACGGTTTGCTTCGCGACCAGCTCTTTCACGTAGAGCACATCGGGGTAGGCAGGGTTCTTGGTGGACGTGCTTGCCCACAGCGGCCGCTGCACTTGAGCGCCGGACATCGCACAGCGTTGCCAACGCTCACCTGAAGTGACTTGTTGAAAGTGCCGATATGCCAGACATGCATTTGCGATTGCCGCCTTGCCGGCGAGGTCCGCGCGACCTTTCTCCGCCAACTGCTTATCGGCGGCTCCATCCACTCTGCTGACGAAGAAACTGGCGACGGAGGCGAGCTTGGTCACGTCCTGACCGGCGTGCAGTCGCGCCTCCACGGCTTCCACGTATGTCTTTAACACGTGCTCGTATTGTTTCAGGGAGAAGATAAGCGTGACGTTAACATTGATGCCGTTGCGGAGCAAGTGGGAGATAGCCGGAAGTCCCTCTTCAGTGCCCGGCACTTTGATCATCAAATTGGGCCGATTGACTTTCTTCGAGAGGCGATACGCCTCTTCAATGGTCCCCTGCGTGTCGTGCGCAAGTTTCGGCGAGACCTCAAGACTGACAAATCCATCTGTAAATTTGGATTCATTGTAGACTTTCCCGAACAGATCGGCGGCACGGGAGATGTCTGAAACCGCGAGACTCTCGAACACCTGAGCCGGATTCCATTCGTGTTCGACACCGGAGCGTATTTCCCGGTCATAATCCTCACTGGTCGAAACCGCCTGTTGGAAAATGGTCGGATTGGATGTGAGTCCGCGCAACCCTGCGCTAATCAAGGCGGCAAGTTCGCCGCTATCAAGCAGCTTGCGGCTGATGAAATCCAGCCAGATGGATTGTCCGTGAGCCCACGTGGCCTTGATAATCGGGTCATTCATGTGTTTAAACCTCCTGCTGTGAACTCGTCAACCAGTCACTTAGCTTCCCATGGCCTCGATGTCCAAGACCTTTTTCAGTCGCCGTTCGTGCCGCTCCGCATGGGAAAAACTCGCGGAGAGAAACGCAATGCACACTTCCTTGGCCAGTTCTACACCGATAATCCGCGCTCCGATGCAAAGCACGTTCATGTCATCATCCTCGACACCTTGTCTTGCGGAAAACGTATCGTGGCAGACTGCGGCTCGAATTCCTTTGATCTTATTGGCGGCAACGCTTGCGCCCACGCCACTGCCGCAAAACAGAATTCCACGCTCTGAATTGCCCGAAACAACGTCCGCTCCCACTAATCGCGCGAAATCGGGATAATCTACAGCATCGCAAGAGTGCGTCCCCATGTCATTCATGACAAGGCCGCGATCCCGCAGCCACGGAATCAGTTCCGACTTGAGCACAAAACCGGCGTGATCGCAACCGACAGCGAGTTTCACGCATCAACTCCCGAAGCAACAAGCTCCCGGCCGAGCACCGCTTTCGCTCTGGCAACGACGTTCGCCACGCTGAAACCGAATTTCTCCATGGCGATATTGCCCGGCGCGGAAACGCCGAAGCGGTCGATGCCAATCACATCTCCGTGAGTGCCAACATACTTCCACCAGCCGAGTGTTGCGCCGCATTCAATCGCGAGACGGGCGAAAACAGTTGGCGGAAGCACTTCGTCGCGGTAAGACTTCGGCTGGCGGTCAAACAGCTCGACGCACGGCATGGAAACGACTCTTGTGGCAACACCGGCCGCTTCCATTTGCCTGGCTGCTTCGACGGCCAATGGGACCTCACTTCCCGTGGCGATAAGAATCAGGTCGGGATCGGCGGAAGCTTCAACCAGAATATAGCCTCCGCGCTCGACCCGGAGCTCGCCGAAAACAGCCGGGTCCATCACAGGCAAGTTCTGGCGCGTTAGGATCAGCGCGCAAGGCCCATCGGTTCTTTCAACGGCGAGCCTCCAGCAACGCGCAGTCTCGTTGGCATCACCCGGCCGCAACACCCAGAGATTCGGGATTGCCCGAAGATGCCAGAGGTGCTCAATCGGTTGGTGCGTGGGACCATCTTCACCGAGTCCAATGCTGTCGTGGGTGTAGACCCAGATTACCGGCAGATGGGAGAGTGCCGAAATGCGCACCGCCGGTTTCATGTAATCCAAGAAACACAGGAAGGTCGCGCCGAACGGAACAAATGGTCCGCTGAGCGCGATTCCGTTCAGAATTGCTCCCATGCCGTGCTCGCGAATTCCGAAACGAATATTCTTACCGTCTCTTTGATCGCGTTGAAAATCGCCTTTGCCTTCGAGGTAGGTCAGATTGGATTCGACGAGATCCGCACTGCCGCCGATGAGATTGGGAATCAGACTCGCGAGCGCATGCAGCGTTTTCTCGGAGGCCTTGCGTGTGGCAAGCGGCTTGTCGGCAGCACTCCACTTTGGCAATGAGGACTGCCAGTTGGCGGGAAATGCACGATTCCAGAATGCATCCCAGGTCCGGGCAAACTCGGCTGAGGTTCTCTTCGCAGCGTCAACGGAATTAGACCACGATTTCTGCAGATCTTTTCCGCGAGTGACTGCCGAACGAAAATGCTTGAACGCCTCATTGGGCACGAAGAACTTCTCGTCTTCGGGCCATCCAAGAGCTTTCTTCGTCAATCGAACCTCTTCCTCGCCTAATGCCGCTCCATGCACTCTCGCGGTGCCGGCCTTGTTCGGTGAGCCGTAGCCGATAGTTGTGCGACATCGAATCAGCGTAGGTTTCGCGGTCTCGCTGATGCCTTGTTGAATGCACGCATCGACCTGTTCGAGATTCAATCCGTCGCACGAAAGCACGTGCCAGCCATAAGCCTCAAAGCGCGTGGCAACATCCTCAGTAAAAGTTTGCGCCGTGTCGCCGTCGATGGTGATGTGATTATCATC
>CAZGVT010000146.1:0-7730 GCA_964529255.1 uncultured Alphaproteobacteria bacterium
ATGATTACCCAACGAGTGGCCAGCGCTCTGCGCCTTTGAGCCTTAACCTCGACCGGAACTTGATAGGTGGAACCTCCCACGCGGCGGCTCTTTACCTCTACGACGGGCTCGATATTCTTCATCCCCTTGTCAAAGACTTCGACCGGATTTTCATTGGTCTTGGCCTTGATGATGTCGAAGGCTCCGTACAGAATGCTCTCGGCGACGGATCTCTTTCCGCGGCGTAAGAGGCTGTTGACAAACGTGGTCACGTCCACCGACCCGTATTTGGGATCAGGGAGAGTCTCTTTCCGAAATGCTCGTTTGCGTCTGGACATACTATCGAGTCGATCGCTCTTTACTTCTTCTTAGCCGCCGCTGCGCCCTTACCTACGGGCGTCGCCTTCTTCTTCGCACCGTATTTGGATCGCCCCTGCCTGCGCCCTTCGACTCCGGCGGTATCAAGCACACCGCGAATAATATGGTAGCGTACGCCCGGGAGGTCTTTCACACGGCCACCACGAATCATCACAATTGAGTGCTCTTGCAGATTGTGGCCTTCACCGGGAATATAGGCCGTGACCACAACACCGTTGGTCAGCTTGACACGCGCGACCTTTCGGAGCGCGGAATTCGGTTTCTTGGGAGTCGTCGTGTAGACTCGCGTACACACTCCGCGACGCTGTGGACAGCGCATCAGAGCGGGTGCAGCGGTCTTAAATTTCTTGGATTCGCGTCTCTGGCGAATCAGCTGCTGTACAGTCGGCAATCAGGACTCCGTTTTGGGCTTAGACCACGAAACATACTGAAAATGCTCCACTTTGTCAAGCCCCGCCAAGGCCTCCTCGGCAACACTCGGAACCCATCCTCGAAGTTCAATAGTTGCTTTGTTGTTGTAATGATTCAACTTGCAAAAAGTCGTGTGCAGAGCCTGCTTATTCCGCTTGCCTCTTCGCAGAAGCCAATTCCTCGCTTGGCATCAAGTCCGGAGTAAGATCTGCGAGTTCTTCAACGACTTGCGGGAGAGTGATCTTGAAATCCTTTGCAAGCTCCTCTTCCTCCGCCTCCGGCCTGCGAACACGCAGTTTGTGATACTGTGACAAACCTGTCCCCGCCGGAATCAAATGCCCCATGATCACGTTTTCCTTCAACCCGGAGAGCATGTCTGTCTTTTTGCCGATAGCAGCGTCAGTGAGCACGCGAGTGGTCTCCTGGAAGCTCGCCGCAGAAATGAAGCTCTCCGTGGAAAGCGAGGCTTGCGTGATACCGAGCAACACCGGGGTCGAGGTCGCCGGTTTGGCCGGCCGGGCTTTGCCTTCGCTGCCTCCAGCAGCCCGGATGCGGCGATTCTCACGATTGAAATCCGCTTTCTCGACCAGATGGCCAAATTGGAATGGAGTGTCTCCAGACTCTTCGACGATGACCTTGTTGAGCATCTTCTCATTGCCCCGGATAAACTTCAGTCCGTCGACATGGTCACCTTCGAGGTAATCCGTGTCACCCGGATCTTCGATCCGGACCTTTTGCAACATCTGGCGGACAATGACTTCGATATGCTTGTCATTGATTCGCACACCCTGCGAGCGGTAGACCTCCTGAATCTCCTTTACGAGATATTCCTGCACCTTCCAGGCACCCTGGATAGCGAGAATATCCTGCGGCGTGACCGACCCTTCGGTAATCTTCTCGCCCGCCGACACACGGTCGTGATCGTGAACAAGAATATGCTTACCGTACGGCACGGCATACTTCCGCTCCACCTGTCCGTCGAGTGAGGCAACGGTGATCATTCTGACTCCGCGCTTCAGCGCGCCGAACCGCACAATGCCGTCGATTTCGCTGACGATGGCCGGATCCTTCGGCCGGCGCGCTTCGAAAAGTTCGGTCACTCGCGGCAGACCGCCGGTGATGTCGCGAATTGCCTGCGATTTGCGCGGCATCTTCGCCAGCGGTTCGCCCGTCTTGATCGAACCGCCGTCGTCCGCCAAAAGGTGCGAACTGGTCGGCAGAATGTGACTCGCCAATCGCTCGCCGTTCGCTCCGACAATGACGAGGTGCGGATTGAGCTTGCGATCCTTTGATTCGATGATCACCTTGTGCTTCATACCGGTCTGTTCATCCACCATGAACTGGAACGAGACATCTTCCTTGATATCTACATAGTGCACATTTCCGCCGGTGGACGCGAGAATGGAGTCTGAATACGGATCCCATTCAAACAGCAACTCATTTTCCGAAACCTGCTGCCCGTCCTTGACAAACACCTGAGCGCCGTAGGGAATCTTGTAGCGCGCAACCTGTCGATTGTTTTCGTCGAGAATCTTCAGCAAACCGGAACGGCGAATCGAGATTCGCGCACCGTCCTCGCGCTCGATGAAATCCATCATTTCAAAGACGACTCGGCCGCCCTTCTTTGCCACTCGCCGGGACTCCGCAACGTCGCGCGCGGCGGCGCCGCCAATGTGGAAGGTTCGGAGCGTCAGCTGCGTTCCCGGTTCGCCCACGGACTGCGCGGCCATCACTCCGACCGCCTCTCCCATGTCGACCATCCGGCCGGTCGCGAGATTGGTTCCGTAACACATTGCGCAAACGCCGCGCACCGATTCGCACGTCAGCACGGAGCGGATTTTCGCGCGCGTCACACCGGCACGGGACATTATCTCTGCCTCTTTTTCCTTGATCAGCGAGTTTCCGTCCAGAATCTTCTCGCCCGTTACGGGATCGAAAACCGGCTCGGCGAGTACCCGGCCCATCACGCGCTCATGAAGCTGTTCGGTGACTTCTTCGCCCTCTTGAGCTTCCTCGAGAAAAATGCCGCGCAGCGTGTTGCAATCGACTTCGCGAACAATCACATCTTGAGCGACGTCCACCAGCCGGCGCGTAAGATAGCCCGCATCTGCCGTCTTCAAGGCCGTGTCCGCGAGACCCTTGCGGGCGCCGTGCGTGGAAATGAAGTACTCGAGCACCGACAAACCCTCTTTGAAATTCGCGGTAATCGGGCTCTCGATAATCTCGCCCTTCTGTCCGGTGAGCGACTTTTGCGGCTTGGCCATCAATCCGCGCATCCCGGCAAGCTGACGAATCTGCTCTTTGGAACCACGGGCGCCCGAATCGGCCATCATGAAGATAGGATTGAATCCGCCCTGACTGTCGCGCAGTTTGGAAAACATCACCTCGGCAACTTCCGTCGACGTGTGCGTCCAAATATCGATAATCTTGTTGTACCGCTCGCCGTCCGTGATGATACCGTCTTCGTACTGCCCCTGAACTTCCTCCACTTTGCGGTATGCCGCTTCGATCAATCGATCTTTTTCCGGCGGGATCTCGACATCGCTGAGACCGAAGGAGATACCGGCAAGCGTGGCCCGCGTGAAACCAAGTTCCTTGAGCCGGTCGAGAAAGATCGCCGTATCCCCGATGCCCACATTGAGCACGCACTGGTAGATGATCTCTTCGATGCGCTTCTTCGCCAACATCTCGTTGAAGAACCGGGTTTCTTGAATTCGCGGCGGCAGGATCAGGTTGAACAGCACGCGGCCGATCGTAGACTCCACGAGTTTGCCGCGGATGCGGACGCGAATTCTCGTGTGCAGGCCGATTTTCTTGTCATTGACCGCCACCACGATTTCGTCGGTGTCCGAGAACGTCTTCCACTCGAACGGCTCGCCGACTCTTCGCTTGGTGAGGTAATACAAACCGAGCACCATGTCCTGAGACGGAACGGAAATCGGTCTGCCGTGCGCCGGATGAAGAATGTTATGATTTGCGATCATCAGCAGACGCGCTTCAACCTGCGCCTCGTACGACAGCGGCACATGCACGGCCATTTGGTCGCCGTCGAAGTCCGCATTGAAAGCCGAACACACCAGCGGATGCAGGCGAATGGCCTTGCCTTCGATCAGCAGCGGCTGAAACGATTGGATGCCCAAGCGGTGCAAAGTCGGCGCGCGGTTCAGGAGCACGGGATGATCCTGAATGATCTCTTCGAGGATTGCCCACACCTCATCGGTCTTCCGCTCCACCAGCCGCTTTGCGGATTTTACAGTCTTGGTGTGTTCGCGCTCGATCAGTTTACGAATGATAAACGGCTTGAACAGCTCCACCGCCATGTCCTTCGGAAGCCCGCATTGGTGGAGCTTCAGTTCCGGACCCACGACAATCACTGAACGGCCCGAATAGTCGACACGCTTGCCGAGCAAGTTCTGCCGGAACCGGCCTTGCTTGCCTTTCAAATTGTCGCTCAAACTCTTGAGCGGGCGGTTGCCGTCGGAGCGCACCGCCACGGATTTACGGCCGTTGTCAAACAACGAATCGACCGCCTCCTGCAACATGCGCTTCTCGTTGCGCAGAATCACCTCGGGTGCGCGAATCTCAATTAGCCGCTTGAGGCGGTTATTGCGAATGATCACGCGGCGGTAAAGGTCATTGAGATCGGAAGTGGCAAAGCGACCGCCTTCCAGCGGCACTAACGGCCGAAGATCGGGAGGCACGACCGGAATCACCGACATGACCATCCACTCCGGGCAGTTCGTTCCGGCGGCATCGGAGTCCTTGAACGACTCGATCACGCGCAATTTTTTGATCGCATCATGCTTGCGTTGCGCGCTTGTCTCGGTCTTGATCTGTGCGCGCAACTCCGCGGCAATCGTGGTCACTTCTTCCGACGCCAGAAGGTCGCGCACCGCCTCGCCGCCCATCTTGGCGACAAATCGCTCTTCAGGCGGAAGCTCATCCTGCGGCCCCAGCTCGGCGATCACTTCCAGGAATTCCTGCTCGCTCAAGAGGTCTTTGCGGCGCAGCGAACTCTTCCCGGGATGAATGACCGCAAACGACTCGTAATAGATGATGCGTTCGAGATCTCGCGTGCTGACGTTCAGCACGTAGCTGATTTTTGAAGGCAGGCTGCGAAAGTACCAGATGTGCACCACCGGAACGGCCAGGCTGATGTGACCCATCCGCTTGCGGCGCACGTCTTTTTTGGTAACTTCCACACCGCAGCGGTCGCAGACGATCCCCTTGTAACGAATGCCGCGATACTTTCCACAGTGGCACTCCCAGTCCTTGACCGGACCGAAAATCTTCTCGCAGAACAGACCGTCCTTCTCGGGTTTGTAACTGCGATAGTTGATTGTCTCCGGCTTGGTAACTTCACCGTGTGACCACGACAAAATCGTGTCCGGCGAAGCCAGGCTGATTGATATCTTCGAGAAACTTCCCTGTTCGACTTCTTCTTGCGCGTAGAGCGGCAGCATCTATGTCTCCTTGTGGAAGATGGCAGATGAACGGACTGTATCAGAGCGACGGAGCAAGATCACTCCATCAGCTTGACATCAAGTCCTAATCCGCGCAATTCATTGATGAAAACATGGAACGACTCGGGAATGCCCGGGGTCGGAAGATTCTCGCCTTTGACAATTGCCTCATAGGTGCGCGCACGTCCGTTCACATCGTCCGATTTTACCGTGAGAATTTCTTGCAGCGTGTGTCCCGCGCCGTACGCTTCCAATGCCCAGACTTCCATTTCGCCGAAGCGCTGGCCACCGAACTGCGCTTTGCCGCCGAGCGGCTGTTGCGTGATCAGACTGTAGGGTCCAATGGATCGCGCATGAATTTTGTCGTCAACCAGGTGGGAGAGTTTCATCATATAGATGTAACCCACCGTCGTCTCCTGGTCAAAACGGTCGCCGGTTCGTCCGTCGTACAGATAGCATTTGCCATTCTTCGGCAACCCGGCTTTGTCAAGCCACTCCTCGATATCGCCGATCTTGGCTCCGTCAAAAACCGGAGTTGCGAAGTAAACCCCCACACGGTGTGCCGCCCAGCCCAAAGTCGTCTCGAAAATTTGTCCGATATTCATTCGAGACGGCACGGAGAGCGGATTCAGAATGATGTCCACCGGGGTGCCGTCGGTCACAAACGGCATATCCTCCATCGGCACAATCTTACCGACCACACCCTTGTTGCCGTGGCGGCCCGCCATCTTGTCACCGACGGAGATCTTTCGCTTCTGGGCAACATAGACTCTGACCAATTGCACGATACCCGGCGGCAGTTCATCTCCCACCTGGATGCGATATTTCTCATTCTTGGCTTCGGTCTGTAGTACGAAGAGGCGGTCCCGATACTTATCGAAGGATTGTTCAATTTGCTCGTTTACGGCCTCGTTGTCGGTCCACAGGTAGCCCGCTTCAATATTCTCGAAATCAAGTTCCTTGATGCCCGCCTCGGTAAAGTACGTACCCTCGTTGATGAGAACCTCGACAAGGTTTTTGTCTCGGATCTCGCGGGACTTGTGCCCGCGCAGTGTCGTATACAATTCCTCGGCGGTCTGTCTCTTCAAGCTGGAGACGGAATGCTGAAACTGCGCTTCGAGATCTTCGACGGCTTTCTTGTCTTCGCGGCGCGTGCGCGCGTCCTTTTTCTTGCGGCTGAAGAGCTTCGTATTGATAACGATGCCGTACATACCGGTATGCGCTTTCAGGCTGGCATCCTTCACGTCCCCCGCCTTGTCGCCGAAAATCGCTTTCAACAATTTGTCTTCCGGTGTGAGATCGGTCTCGCCTTTCGGGGTCACTTTGCCGACCAGAATATCTCCGGCGCGCACCGATGCCCCGATACGGATAATGCCCTGCTCGTCAAGATCTCGCACTGCGTCTTCGGAAACGTTCGGGATCTCGCGAGTCAGTTCCTCTTCGCCGCGCTTTGTCTCGCGAACTTGAAGTTCGAGCTCCTCGATGTTGATCGACGTGAAGATATCGTCGTAGACGATTCGCTCTGAAAGAATGATCGAGTCCTCGAAATTGTACCCGTTCCACGGCATGAATCCGACGAGCACGTTTCTGCCGAGCGCAAGTTCGCCTTTTTCCGTTGCGCAGCCGTCGGCCAGCACCTGCCCCTTCTTGACCTGCTCACCCTCCGCGACGACCGGCCGCTGGTTGATGCACGTGTCCTGATTCGTGCGGACGAATTTTTTCAATTTGAACGTGACGGAGTCTGCGGAAGTCGATTCACCGCCGGCCTCGACCTGCCGTTCACGCGCGCGGAACACGATCCGGTTGGCGTCAACGTACTCCACAACTCCATCTTCAGGGGCGAGCACGAGTGTCCGGGAGTCCTCCGCCGCCTTTTTTTCCATGCCGGTCCCGACATAGGGGGATTGGGGCAACACCAGTGGCACGGCCTGGCGCTGCATGTTCGATCCCATAAGGGCGCGGTTCGCGTCATCGTGTTCGAGAAATGGTATCAACGCGGCGGCAATCGACACGATTTGAGAGGGAGCGACGTCCATGTACTGCACGTCGTCGGCGTGCAATACCGGAAAATCGGCGCGCGATCGGCACTTGATGCGTTCCGTCAGAAAGTCGCCGCGCGTATTGATCATCGTGTTCGCCTGCGCGATCGACACGCGATCTTCCATGTCGGCGGACAGGTACTCGATCTGTTTGGAGACGCGACCGTTCTTCACGACACGATAGGGTGTCTCCACGAAACCCATATCATTGATCTTTGCGTAAGTACAAAGCGACGAGATCAGACCGATGTTCGGCCCTTCGGGGGTTTCGATCGGACAGAGCCGCCCATAGTGAGTGTAGTGAACGTCGCGGACCTCGAAGCCCGCGCGCTCGCGCGTCAGACCTCCCGGACCCAGGGCGGACAATCGGCGCTTGTGCGTCAACTCGGTCAACGGATTGACTTGATCGAGGAACTGCGAAAGCTGATTGGTTCCAAAGAACGTGTTAATAACGCTCGAA
>CAZGVT010000147.1:0-7721 GCA_964529255.1 uncultured Alphaproteobacteria bacterium
TCACAAGATACGAGACCGCGAGCTAACTGTCAAATGTTTTTGAGATGAGCTCTAGGGGCAGGCTCTGCCTGTCCAGCGCAAGCTGTTCGACGGGCGGAGCCCGCCGCTAGTGTTTGAGTGTGAACCCGTCAATTCATTGGCGTCAGACCACTAGGGGCAGGCTCTGCCTGTCCAGCGCAAGCTGTTCGACGGGCGGAGCCCGCCGCTAGAGCGTATCCCAAAAATGTGAGAGTATCAGCTCGATGGATACCCCCCCCCGCCCCTCGGCGAGCAGTTCATTCGCTCTTTGCAATCGCGGAAGAGACAATGGAGTTGAGATCAAGGCGATAACCGCTGCCGAAGTTGAGTAAGCTGCCGTCGGAGGAGATCAAAGCGTAATATGGCGCGCCGTTGCGGAAGTCCGTAGTCGATTCCGGGATATTCAAACTCGAGAGCAACGAGCTTGAGGCCTGCTGAATGTCCAACTTTTGATCCGGACCCGTCAGTAAGAGCACTTCGCAGTGTTCTCGCGAGAGGGACTCTGCCAGTCCGCGCATTCTCACCGAAGGCTCATGATTCGCGGCAAGGACCACCACGAGCAGCGGCCTCTGCTGCGTGACTTGGCCGATCGTTACGTTCCCAGTCGTGGAGAATGGAGTATTGAGCGCAATTTTCCTTTCCGGGTGCGATGTCTGCGGCTCCGCGGGGCGACCGAGCGGGATTTTTTCACTGCGCCGTTCGCCTTCCGCAAGTTCAATCGCACGCGCTCCAAGCAAAACATCGCCGCGAGAGTTGCGCTGCCCCCAGGAGAGAATGAACTTGCCGGGCACCAATCGAAGGTGAGCAGAATCAGCGGTTGAGTTATACTCGAGAATGTGGTCGGAGTTGTAGTAGTCGGGCCAGCCGTCTTTGAGCGGTGCAATGCTGAACGATTCTTCGATTTCGAGTTTATGGGTAGAGTCACAACGAAGAATCAGTGTCGCTGGTTGACCGAAGAACGCGTTGGCTCGCTCTTTAGCGATACCGAGTTCCGCCGGTTTTGACGGATACAGTGGTTTCCACGCCGTACCGTCGTGAAACGACACCCACTCCTCGCCCTCGGGGAGATAGGCCGGAATGCCTGCATTACGGAGCAAGCCGCACACGAGCACCCGGGCCGTACTTTCAGAACACTTTTCGGCAAGCAATGCCGCCAGCGGATCGACCTGACGCATAAGGCGATATTTTCCGATTCGCCCGGCAACGAAGTTGTTGATCTCGCGCGCAGTTTCCAGCGCGGACGATTGCTTGCGCAGGTTCACGGTTTCTTTGTCCAGCGACACGCGCCAAGGTCGTGGAAGTTCATAGGCGATGCGGGGCGAAGTCACATATCGGCGGAGGGAATCGTGATCGAGAGCGCTTCGACTGAGAGCGGTTTCCGCTCCGGCGAGAAAGTCGAACAAAGCGAGCGAGTCGACCTCGCGAAGATCCTTGTCCGAAAGCGTTGTCATGAGTTCAAGCAGAAGCGGCCGCTGTGCGGGATCGGCCGCAACATAGACGGCACGCAATGAATGGGAATTCCCGGGAGCTTTGCGAAGGAAGGTGGAAAATGTCGAGAGCGCGGAATCGGAAGTCCCGGCAAGCTGCGGCAGCCACTCGGGAGTATCGTTTTTGATGCGCTGCGTGAGTTCGGATTGTTTGCGGCCAAGATCGAGCTTGAACGCCCATTCCGCACTCGTGTTACGCTCGCCTTGATGATCCGGCACCGGAAACTCGCAGAGTATTTGCTCGGACAGCCCGACCGCGGGATCAATCTGGAATTCGCGCTCCGTTCCGAATTGTGTATTGAGTTTCTGCAAGAAAAGACTGCCGTTGTGGCGACCGAATAACAGAAAATCACCGGCGCCTAATTCAACACGGGCGATTCCGTCGCGAGAATCGATCCGCGCCATCGGCAGAATTGAACCGTAGTTGTAGACGCACAGCCAGACTTCGTCTTTCGTTGTCCACCGCTGCGGGAACAGAAACCTGACTTTGCACGGATCAAAGTAGTTGCGCGAAGTGTTGATTTGCCAGCCCCGGGTGCCGCGAAGCGCATCGGGCTCGGTGGAATCCGCATCGGCGGCGCGAGCAAGCAGGATCGGCGCGCGCAACACCGGATGATCAAACCATGCGCGATTGAGCGCCGCCTCCGGCTCGCAGGCACCGAGATATTTCCAGCGATCACCGATCTTGACTTCGACCCAGGCATGATTATCGTTTTGGTGTGCCCAGTAGGGAACATAGACCATGCGCGCGGCAATACCAATACTTCGCAGTGCGGCGGAAGCGAGAATCGTCTCTTCTCCGCAGCGGCCGAAACCGCAGGCGAGAGTGGTATTGACTCCCTGTTCGCGGCGATCGGTGGGTTTAAAAGTCACGCGCTGGCCGAGCCAGAGATTGACTTCGAGGGCGGCGGACTCGGCGGTAGAACAACTCTTGACCTGTTCGCTCAGTTCACCCATCAGGCGGCGCCGGTATCGCTGTATGGGTTCGTTGCTGACGCGAACGGGAAGCACATAGCGGCGGAATTCCTGTTCACTGAGTTCGCTACACCATGAAAAGCGAGTGCGAGTCTCCAGTGCGGAGAGCAGATCGTCGAGGAGATCCGCCGGCTCATTCAGCAGCAGGCCATCATCACCGACGGAAATCAGGAAGGCATCGAGGTCTGCTTTGGCGATAAATTTCTCCCTGGCGAGCGCACGGAGTGCCTTTTCGCGGGATTCGGCACCGGGAGTGCGAGGCAATTCTACCGCGAGAGACACCTGTATTGCGGCGCAGAGGAGCAGAGCAATCAGGATTGGCCAAAATGTGCGGGGGTGGTGGGGATTCATATAGGGATTTGGCGAGCTGGAGCGGTGGCAGGAAATGTAGCGAGAAAATCGGAGATTTGCAACGACGGGCGGCGTGAAGTCAGGGATGATATGCGGAAAGTATCCAGGCAGTCCCCTTTATTGAGTGTATCTTGAATTAGACTCCATGGCCGTCATGGGCCACCAGCGCTCAGATTGCGGCGGGGTGAGGGCACCCCGCTCGGCGTGCTCGTGAACCTTTGAGAATCAAATGTCCGCCACGTACGACTGCCGCAGGGAGCCGCGACGGAGCTCGCGTTCTTTCATAATGGCAAAGATGACGGGTGTGACAAAGAGCACGTGAACCGCAGAGGTTATCAGTCCGCCGACGACGGGCGCGCCAATGGGCTTCATCACATCCGCGCCGGTTCCGGTTGCCCACATAATCGGGAGAAGGCCGATCATCGTGGTTGCAACGGTCATGAGCTTGGGACGTAGTCTCGCCACGGAGCCTTCCATGATCGCTGCGTACAGCGCTTTGTGGTCGACAGAACCTGCGGCGAGTCTCTTGTTTAGAGCTTCGTGCAGATAGACGACCATGACGATGCCGGTTTCCACGGCAACTCCATAGAGGGCGAGAAATCCAACCCAAACGGCAACGCTCCAATTGTAACCGAGCCACCAGACGAGCAGAACGCCGCCGGTCAAAGAAAACGGGACGCTGAGCATGACGAGCATGGCTTCGGCGAACGAGTGAAAGACGAAGTAGAGCAGGATGAGTATGATCACGAGACCGATGGGAACGATCACCATAAGCCGCGCTTTGGCGCGCACTTGATTCTCCCATTGGCCGGACCATTGTATGAAATATCCGGGCGGCAGTTCCAGCTCCTGCTCCAGACGCTGCTTGGCTTCGGTGACAAAACCGCCCATGTCTCTGCCGCGAACATTGAGAAACACCACCGATCGCGGCAACGAATTTTCAGAGTAAATCATCGCCGGACCGGCGGTAATTTTCACGTCTGCAATCTCAGTTAGGGGGATCTGCGCGCCGGACGGAGTCGTGACAAGAATTTCTTTCAACGCGTCGGGTGTGTCCCGAAAGTCTCGCGCATAGCGCACCCGCACGGCATAGCGCTCGCGATCTTCGACGGTGGTGGTCGCGGTCATCCCGCCCGAAGCGATCTCGATTACTGACTGCACATCATTCATGGACAGTCCATATCGGGCAAGCGCCTCGCGGTCCGGAATAATGTCAACGTAATTGCCGCCGAGGTTTCGTTCCGCGAAAACGTCTATCGCTCCCGGAATAGGTTTGATAATCTGCTCCGCCCGCAGCGCGAGCTTTTCAAGAACCGCCAAATCCGGCCCGTACAATTTAATGCCGAGATCCGTGCGAACGCCCGTGGCGAGCATGTTGATGCGATTGATAATCGGCTGCGTCCAACCGTTCGCGACTCCCGGGATTTGGAGTTTCTGATCCATTTCGGAGATAATATCTTCGCGTGAAAGACCTTTGCGCCACTCGGAGTGCGGCTTCAGCAGAACGATCGTTTCAATCATGGAGATCGGCGCGGGATCGGTCGCCGTTTCCGCGCGACCGACTTTCCCAAGTACGAGATCAACCTCGGGAACAGACTTGATGATCTTGTCCTGCACCTGCATGATGCGTTTGGCTTCGGTAATCGAGACATTGGGCAGCGTCGTGGGCATGAAGAGGAGGCTGCCTTCATCAAGCGCGGGCATGAACTCGCTGCCAATGCGGAACATCACGAAAACAGTGAACACAAGGACGAGGAGATTAACGAGCAAAGTTGTCCATTTAAATCTCAGGCAAAGCGCGAGCACGGGCTGATAGAGTCGAATCAAGCCGCGCGACAGCGGGTTTTGCTCCTCGAGTTTCAGTTTGCCGCGCAAGAGATAGGTGCAAAGTGCGGGGACGAGAGTTACGGCGAGCAGCGCGCCGAACGCCATGCATGCCGTTTTCGTCACCGCGAGAGGGAAAAAGAGCTTGCCCTCCTGCCCTTCGAGGAGAAACACAGGACCGAACGAGAGAATGATGATCGCCATCGAAAAGAAAATCGGTCTTCCCACCGTTCTGCTGGCCTGCCAAACTGTGCCGACAATATCGCTGCGCTCGGCATCGGTGCCTTCGGAGAGTCGTCGATAGGAGTTTTCAACGACAATGATCGCGGCATCCACCATTTCGCCGATGGCGATTGCGATCCCCGAGAGCGACATCAGGTTGGAGGTGATACGCAGATAGTACATGGCGATGAAGGCGGCGAGCACGGCAATCGGCAACGCGGCGATGACCACGAGGCTGCTGCGAAAGTGAAGCAGAAAGACCAGGATTACCAGACACACAATGACGATTTCTTCGATCAGTGATTCTCGCAATGTCCGTAGCGCGCGCTCGATGAGATCGGAGCGGTCATAGGCCATCTTGATGGAAACACCGCCGGGCAACCCCCGTTCGAGTTCCTTGATACGTGCCTTGACCTTGCCAATGACTTCACGCGCATTCTCGCCGTAGCGCATGACGATGATGCCGCCGACCGCCTCACCTTCGCCGTTCTTTTCAAGCAGACCCCGGCGGATCGCGCCCCCCATCTGAACGGTGGCGACATCCGCAATTCTGACCGGCACGCCTTTCTCATCGGACATGATTGCAATGCTCTCGATGTCCGCTTTCGACTTGATGTAACCGAGGCTGCGGATGTTGTATTCCATGGCGGCATGCTCGAGCAGACCGCCGCCGACGTCGATATTTGAATTGCGGATCGCTTCCATGACCATCATGGTCGAGACATTCAGACTGCGCATGCGAAGCGGATCGAGTTCAACGTGATACTCT
This sequence comes from uncultured Alphaproteobacteria bacterium, assembly GCA_964529255.1. GTDB lineage: Bacteria > Electryoneota > RPQS01 > RPQS01 > RPQS01 > CAZVXJ01. The sequence continues at coordinate 5,647 of CAZGVT010000147.1, forward strand.
TTGACGAATCCTCCGATGGGAGCGACTTCTGCAACTCCGGGCACGGAAGAGAGCCCGATGCGGAGATACCAGTCTTGAAGCGATCGGAGTTCGGCCAAATCGTGGCCTTCACCTTCGATGGTGTACCAGTAGACGTGGCCGACTCCGGTGCCGTCCGGTCCGAGCTGCATGCGGACGCCTGAAGGGAGTTGACCTTGAACTTCGTTGAGCTTCTCGAGCACTCGCGTACGCGCCCAATAGATGTCCACGTCGTCGTCGAATATGACATAGATCATCGACACGCCGAACATGGAAAGTCCGCGCACAGCCTTGACACGCGGCATTCCCCGAAGGAGATTTTGCAGGGGATAGGTGACTTGATCTTCGACCAGTTGCGGCGCTCTTCCCATCCAGTCCGACATGACGATGACTTGATTGTCGGAAAGATCGGGAATGGCGTCAACGGGTGTGCGATTCAACGCCCAGAATCCCCAGAGCGTAAGAAACGCGCTGAGAATGAGAACGATGACCCGATTGCGCAGGCTGTATTGAATGAGGCGTTCGACCACGCGCTCAGTGCTCCTTCTTCACAAGGTTCATGCCGCAGACCGCGCACTTGCCCGGTGAAGCTGACGAGGGCTGGCAGTTCATCGGGCAGACATAGGATACTTCGCCGGCGGGCACAGCGGATTTCGGTTCCGGATGGTGGGTTGGAGGCGCCGTGCCGATGTTTTTCAGTTGAGCATCGCTGTCGATCAAGTAGCCACCGTTGACGGCAACCTCGTCTCTCTCCTGGAGACCTTCGAGGATTTCGATATAACCTTGCGATCTGGCTCCGATGACGACTTCGCGAGGCTGGAACCGGCCGTCCGAGATTTTGACCCAGACTCTCTGCGAACGGCCGGTGGCGAGAACGGCGTTTTCCGGTACCGTCAGATTCGCATTGCCGCCACCATGCGACCAGCGCATTTGCGCAAACATGTCGGGCTTGAGTTTGTCGTCTGAATTCGGAACGGTGGCGCGGATGGCGACGGTGCGATTTTCCGGATTCACGGCCGGCGAGATGTAGTCGATTTCAGCGGTGCGGAGAAAAGACGCGTCGCCTGGAATCAAGAGCTCAACCTCGTCGCCCCGACGAATCTGAGAAAGTTGAGTTTCGTAGATCGCGGCTTCGGCCCAGACGGTTTGCAAGTCGGCGAATTCAAGCACTTTCATCGGTGGCATGATCCAATCGCCCTCAGTCGCCATTCTTTGAAGGAGTATACCCGAGCGCGGCGCGTGAAAGGTCAGGGTCTCTCGTACTTCACCGGAGTGCTGCAAGTGCTCGATTTGCTTCTCCTCCATCCCGAGATTGAATAGCCGCTCCCGCGCGGAGTTCACGACCGCGTTGGAGTCGGCAACCTGTGGCTGCGAGAGCAGGATCAGATATTCACGCTGCGCGCGCGCGAGTTCGGGACTGAAGAATTCAAACAGCGACTGGCCTTTCGTAACACTCTCACCCGGCGTTTGGACATGAATGCGTTCGATGCGACCTTCCACTTTCAGGGAAAGAGTCCATTGGGATTCTTCCTTGGCAACGATGACGGCGGGTGAAGTTGTGATGGATTGGATGTTCCTGCGTGTGGGTCGCTCGGTGCGAACATTGGCGAGGAGTTCCTGCGACGGACTCAGATGTACGGCTGCGGCCAGACTATCTGCGTCTCCAGATTGGTCGCCGAGTGCAGAGCGTTTCACGAGCTTCATTCCGCAGATCGGACAATCGGCGGGGTGATCCTGCTGTACCTGCGGGTGCATCGGGCAGACATATAGTTCAGCCGTCTGCCCTGACGCGGGCGAATCGGTATCGCGCGAACCCAGCAGATACAGATTCAACCCAACGCTCAGCGCGGCGATGAACAGGAGGATGATTAGTGTACGAGTCATCGTGGCAAATGCCCTTCGAAGTGAACTACGGAATGGTCAGAGAATCTATAGGCAAGGCCGGGGCCACGGGGGAAGTGTCGATGAAACAGTAGATTGGGATCCAAAATCTGCGGGTCGGTGGAAAGGAAGTTTCGATGGGAATGAAAGAGGTTTTTCAGGGAAGGGAGTGGAAT
>CAZGVT010000148.1:0-7716 GCA_964529255.1 uncultured Alphaproteobacteria bacterium
CTGTGACGATTCCGATGGGCGCGGGTGACATGTTTCAGGGTGTGGTCGATCTAATCGAGGACAAAGCCGTCGTCTGGGTGGATGACTCCCACGGTATGCACTTCGAGACCTTTGAAGTCCCGAAGGACATGTACGACCTTGCTCACCACTGGCGGGAGAAGCTGCTCGAATCCGTTGCGGACTACGACGATCATCTGCTTGAGAAGTTTCTCGGCGGTGAGAAGATCGAACCGGAGGAAATCCGCGCCGCGTTACGCAAAGCCACGACGGACATGAAGATATTCCCTGTCCTGTGCGGTGCGTCCTTCAAAAACAAGGGCGTGCAGATGTTGCTCGACGCGATCATTGACTACCTGCCGTCTCCGCTCGACAAGGGTGCCGTCGTCGGAATCAATCCGAAAACGGAAGTCGAGGAAGAGCGTCGTCCGGACGATGCCGATCCGTTCGCGGCTTTGGCGTTTAAGATCATGACGGATCCCTACGTCGGCAAGCTGACGTTTATTCGTGTCTATTCCGGAAAACTCGAGGCGGGGCAGCAAGTGCTGAACATGACCACGGGCAAGAAGGAACGCATTTCGCGGTTGCTGCACATGCACGCCAACAAGCGCGAAGATGTGACCGTCATGTCCGCCGGGGACATCGGTGCCGCAGTCGGGTTGAGTACCGTTCGCACGGGCGACACACTCTGTTTCGAGAACAAGCAGATCGTGCTCGAGAGAATGGAGTTTCCGACGCCGGTTATCGAAATTGCGATTGAACCGAAGACGAAAGCCGATCAAGACAAGATTTCCGAGGCACTCGGTAAACTCGCGGAAGAGGATCCCACTTTTCGCGTGGGCTTCAACGAAGATACGGCGCAGACGGTCATTGCCGGCATGGGCGAGTTGCACCTTGAGATTATTGTCGATCGCCTGCTGCGCGAATTCAAGTGTGATGCTGTAGTCGGTCGACCGCAAGTTTCATATCGCGAGGGTATCCGCAGGTCCGCGCATGAGAACCACAAGTTCGCCAAGCAGACCGGTGGTCGCGGCCAATACGGCCACGTCGTGATCGACATTGAGCCTGCCCCGACCGGATCTGGTCTGATCTTTGAGAACAAGATCGTCGGCGGCGCGATTCCGAAGGAGTACATTCCCGCCGTGCACAAGGGCCTTGAAGAGGCCATGAAGACAGGTGTGCTGGCGGGCTTTCCGCTGCTGGATATCAAGGTCACCCTTGTGGACGGCACCTATCACGAGGTTGACTCGAACGAAATGGCCTTCAAGATTTGCGCGACGATGGCGATGAAAGAGGCCGTGCGCAAGGCCAGCCCCGTCTTGCGCGAGCCGATCATGAAGGTTGAAGCGGTCACCCCTGACGCTTATCTGGGCTCTGTGGTCGGCGATCTGAATTCACGTCGCGGCAAGATTCAGGAGATGCATCCTCGCTCGGACGGCCAAGTCGTCAATGCAATGGTTCCGCTGTCCGAGATGTTTGGCTATGCGACGCAACTTCGCTCGATGACGCAGGGACGCGCGATCTTTACCATGCAGTTTGACCATTACGCGGACGTTCCGAATTCAATCTCGGAAAAGCTCCTCGAAAAGAAATAATCCCCCGGCCCGCCGGCCTAACCGACCGGTCGGGCTTTTTGTTGTCTACACTATCATTTCCCGGGCGTAACAGAAATTGGATACGTTCAAAAAAGGATTCATCCGAATCCGGTTGAAGAGCTACGATCATAATCTGATCGACAAGTCAACCGAAAAGATCATCCAGACCGCGAAGACGACCGGAGCTTTGATCGCCGGGCCGATTCCGCTTCCCACTCGGAGACAAGTGTTTACCGTGAACCGTTCGCCGCACGTCGACAAGAAGTCGCGGGAGCAGTTCGAGACACGCGTCCACAAGCGGTTGATCGACATTCATAACTCAACTCCCCGGACCATAGATGCACTGATCCGCATCGAACTTCCCGCCGGAGTGGATATCGAGATCAAGACATGATTGGAATGATTGGCAAAAAGGTCGGCATGACCCAGGTGTTCGATGACAAGGGACAGGTGATTCCCGTCACGGTCATCGAGCTGGGGCCGAATCAGATCACCGCGGTGCGGACTGCGGAATCCAACGGCTATTCGGCGCTTTGTCTTGGTTTCGGACAGAAGCGAGACAAATTGGTTACCATGCCGATGAAGGGGCATTACAAGTCACAGGGCATTACCGCCCCGAAAGTGGAACGCGAAGTCCGCGATATGCCGGTCAATGGCCGCAAAGTCGGGGATGTCATCAAATGCGACACGTTTAAAGTCGGAGACAATGTCAAAGTCTCCGGAGTGTCCAAGGGACGTGGTTACTCCGGCGTGATTCGCCGACACCACTTTTCCTCTCCGGTTGATTCGCACGGTACGCACGAATTCTTTCGCCACGGTGGTGCGATTGGCGCGCATACGTTTCCCGGTCGTGTCTGGAAGGGGCTTCGGATGGCCGGGCGCATGGGTGCGGACACGGTAACGGTGAAGAATCTGAAGGTCATTCGCGTAGACGTTGACGCGAATCTGATTATGGTCAAGGGCGCGATTCCGGGTCCGAATTCGGGTCTGGTGCTGGTGCGCAAAGCAATATCATGAAACTCCCAGTTTACAAGCGTGACGGATCAAAGTCGGCCGAAAGCATCGAACTTCCGGATGCCCTGCTGTCCGTCGAGCCCAATACCCATGCGATTTGGCTGGCCGTGCGCAGCGAACAAGCCGCGAGACGGCAGGGTACTCACGCGACCAAGAACCGCAAGGTCGTGCGTGGCGGCGGCAGGAAGCCGTTTCGCCAAAAGGGACGCGGTGTGGCTCGGCAGGGTACAATTCGCTCCCCGTTGAACCCCGGTGGCGGCACCATCTTTGGCCCTGTGCCGCACAAGTACTCAGTGGGTGTTTCCGACAAGGTGAAGAAGCTCGCCCGGCTGAGCGCGTTCGTTGTGAAGGCAAAAGCCGAAAAACTGATGGTTGTGGAAGATTTCAATCTGGAACGGCCCAAGACCAAAGAGCTGATGGCGGTCTTCAGTAGCATGGGCCTCGCCAAGGAAAAGGTGCTCCTGCTGATGCCTGAATTCAGCACGCCCGTATTCAAGAGTCTCCGCAATGTTCCGTGCGCGTCCGCACAGCGTGCCGAAGCTGCGTCGACTTTGGATCTCATGGATTGTTCGGTGCTTGTGCTTCAGAAGAGCGCAGTGCCCAGACTGATAAAGGTGCTTGGCGATGCTGCATAAACGCTCCGTACTTCGCAAACCGCTGCTGACGGAAAAGATCGCCGCTCTGCAGGATGCGCGTAACCAATATGCGTTCGAAGTGGATCTGCACGCGAACAAAGTGGAAATCAAGCGCGCCGTCGAACTCAAGTATAGTGTGAAAGTCGCGTCCGTCAATACGATGACCGTGCGCGGCAAAACGAAACGGCTCGGCCGATTTGTCGGTAAGCGCGCGGATTGGAAGAAGGCGCTTGTCACGCTGAAGGCCGGCGACCGAATCGAACTCGCTCAGAATGTCTAATCCGGTTTCCACCGATGCCAGTTAAAAAGTTTAGACCGCTCACCCCGACGCTTCGCTTCCGCACCGTGCTGGACCGGAGCGACCTCCATAAAGGAGCGCCGGAGGCGCGCCTTGTGGAGCCGCTCGCGAAGTCCGGAGGTCGCAATAATCGCGGTCGAGCCACGAACATCAACAAGGGCGGCGGTCATCAGCATCACTATCGGCTGATCGACTTCCGTCGCGACAAGCTGGATATTCCCGCGAAGGTCGCGCGCATTGAGTACGATCCAAACCGAACCGCAAATATCGCGCTGCTCTACTACGTCGACGGCGAGAAGCGGTACATTCTTGCGCCGGACGGCTTGAAAATCGGTGACCGGGTAATCTCCTCGCGCACCAATGGTGATGTTCGTCTGGGAAACGCTCTGCCGATCAGCATGGTCCCAATGGGTACCTTCGTCCACAATATCGAAATGAAACTGGGTCGTGGCGGACAAATCGCGCGATCGGCCGGTTCGGCTGCGCAGTTGACGGCTATTGACGGCAAGTACGCGCTGTTAAGAATGCCCTCCGGTGAAATGCGGAAGATCCTCGCCCATTGCATGGCGACCGTTGGACAGGTCGGCAATGCCGATCACGAGAAAATCTCATCCGGCAAGGCCGGGCGTACGCGTTGGCTGGGCCGCCGTCCGCACAACCGCGGTGTGGCTAAGAACCCGGTGGACCACCCCATGGGTGGCGGTGAAGGCCGTAGCTCGGGTGGCCGCCATCCCTGCACCCCGTGGGGCAAGCCGACAAAAGGATATAAGACGCGCAAGCCGAACAAGGCCTCAAGTCGCCTTATCGTGCGCCGTCGTAACGTGGAGACTCGCGGATAAGCTATGGCACGTTCGCTGAAGAAGGGACCGTATATCGATCCCCGTCTCGAGAACCGCGTTCTCGAAATGAACAAGGTCAATGAGAAAAAAGTCCTGAAAACGTGGTCGCGGCGTTCGATGATCTCTCCGGATTTCGTGGGCCATACCCTGGCCGTGCACAACGGAAAGAAATTCCTGCCGATCTATATCACCGAAAACATGGTCGGTCACAAGCTCGGCGAGTTTGCGCCCACTCGTACGTTCAAAGGTCACACGGCGAAGAAGGCCGAAAAAACCGCCGCCAAGAAGTAACTTATTCCCATGGAATCTCGCTGCATTACGCGTTTCGTTCGAATCACTCCCCGCAAGATGCGCCTCGTCGCACAGCTCGTGCGTGGCAAGAATGTGAACGACGCGATCAATGTTCTGAAATTTACTCCGCGCGCGGGTTCACTGCCGACCTTGAAGGCGATTCAATCGGCGGTCGCAAACCTCGTCAACTCAGATCGCGGCCAGAGTGTGAATCCGGACGAGCTGTTCGTCAAGACCGTGCTCGTCGATGAGGGGCCGCGGATGAAGCGATTCATGCCGAGGGCGCAGGGACGGGCAACGCCGATCCTGAAACGTATGAGTCATTTGACGGTGCTGATCGCAACTCCTCCCGCGCCGGTTGAGGCGGTTGCGGAAAAGGTCGAAGAGACCCCGGCTCCCGTTGAGACAAAACCGGCGAAGGCAGCCAAGCCTGTCGCCAAGCCGGCGACGAAAGCCAAACCGGCCGCAACTGCCAAGGCGAAGAAACCAGCGGCAAAGTCCCCGTCCAAACCGAAAACCAGCAAGAAGTAATTTAGGCAAGCATCGTGGGTCAGAAAGTCAATCCGGTCGGACTGCGACTGGGGATCATCAGAACTTGGAATAGCGCGTGGTTTGACGAGCGCAGTTTCGCCGACAAACTTCACGAAGACCTCTATCTGCGGAAATACCTCCATCAGAGGCTGAAGAATGCCGCGGTTGCGGGGATTCAGATCGAGCGCACGCCCAAGCAGCTAACACTCACGATTCGCACGGCCCGCCCGGGGATTGTCATCGGCCGCAAAGGCGCGGAAGTGGACAAACTGAAGGCTGAGTTGAAGAACCTCACTCGCCGTGACGTGCAGGTGAATATATTCGAGATCAAGCGCCCGGAAATCGAAGCCAAGCTCGTGGCCGACATGATCGCCCAACAGCTTGAAGGTCGCGTGTCTTTCCGTCGCGCGATGAAGAAGGCGCTGCAAACTACGATGCGCATGGGCGCGGACGGCATCAAGATCATGTGCTCGGGCTGCCTCGGCGGTGCCGAAATGTCGCGTGTCGAAGGTTACCGCGAAGGCCGCGTACCGCTGCATACGTTACGCTCGGATATCGACTACGCGCTATCGGTCGCGAAAACCGCGTACGGCACGATCGGCGTCAAAGTGTGGATTTGTAAAGGTGAGGTCATCGGCAGGGGAACGCTCGCTGCCGGTCAATTGCGTGCCGGTGTTCCTGCCGCCCAGCGTGAATCCGGTCGCGATCACCGCGACCACAGAGATCACGGAGATCAACGGGATCATCGTGACCGGCGCGACAACCGGGATCATCGCGAGAATCGCGAGTCCGGAGAGCATCGCGAACAGCGCTGAGCTGAAGCGGACATAAAGACAATTAGTTTCCGACGAGTTTCTTAACAAGTCATGCTGACTCCCAAACGACTAAAATTCAGAAAAGCGCAACGCCGGAACCGGGCGGGCCTCGACTACGTGGGCAGCACGGTGTCTTTCGGTGAATATGGCCTCAAGGCGATGCGTGACTGCTATATGACCTCGCGTCAGATCGAGGCGGCCCGTGTGGCGTTGACTCGTCACGTCAAGCGCGGCGGAAAGATCTGGATCCGTATCTTTCCCGACAAACCGATTACGAAGAAGCCGCTGGAGACTCGCCAGGGTAAGGGCAAGGGTCCGGTCGAGTTTTATGCAGCCGTGATACGACCCGGCAGAATATTGTTTGAAATCGAAGGTGTAGATCGCCAGACCGCGATGGCGGCGATGCGTCTGGCAGCACAGAAGCTGCCAATCAAAACCAAATTTGTGGAGCGCGAGATCAGCCACACCTGATCTTAAGCGTCCCGGCATACTCTATGGCGAAAGGTTCCGCACGTCCGCTGAAAATGACTGAGTTGAAAGAACTCAGTATGCAAGAATTGAATCTCCGCTTGCGCGAATTTGAAGACGACCTCGAAGCTCTGCGTTTCCAGCTCAGCGCGGGGCAACTTCCAAACACCGCAAGGGTCAGGCAGCTCCGTCGCGATATTGCGCGAATCCGGACGGTCCTCAATGAACTCGATCTGGGGCTTCGCAAGCCGAAAGGAGTCGCCGCGTGACCGAAACAACTCAAACTCCCGCTCGCAACGTGCGAAAGTCGCGTGTCGGCCTCGTTGTTTCCAATAAGATGAACAAGACCATCGTGGTGTCCGTCACGAGACGCGTACTTGATCCGCTCTACAAGAAGTACGTCAAGCGGTCGGCCAAACTGATGGCGCACGACGAAAACAACGAATGTCAGATTGGCGATCTGGTGCGGATCATGGAAACGCGGCCGCTCTCCAAGCAGAAAAACTGGCGCCTCGTCCAGGTGCTGGAAAAGAGAAAGTAACTCGCCGTGATTCAAGAGTATACGATACTCACCGTAGCCGATAATACCGGCGCGAAAAAAGTCCGGTGCTTCCGAGTCTATGGCGGAACCTTCCGACGCACCGCCTCCGTGGGCGATATCATTATGGTTTCCGTCCGGTCCGCGATCCCGGCCGGCACGGTCAAAAAGGGCGAAAAATCCCGGGCCGTGATCGTGCGCACGCGCAAAGAGGTCCGACGCAAGGACGGTTCATACATTCGCTTCGACGAGAACGCGTGTGTTCTGATCGATAAAGACAATGAACCGCGCGGCACACGCATCTTCGGGCCGGTTGCCCGCGAGCTGCGCGAGCGCCAGTTCATGAAGATCGTGTCGCTTGCCCCCGAGGTAGTCTAAGATTATGCGCACAAACCTTAAGATCAAGAAGAACGACCTGGTGATCGTCATCGCCGGTAACGGGCGAGGCAGCCGTGGCAAGGTGCTCAAAGTGTTCCCTGATAAGCGTCGCATTGTTGTCGAGGGTGTGAACTTTATCAAGAAGCATCAACGCCCCACTCAGGCGAATGCACAGGGCGGGATTATTACCCGCGAGGGCACGATTCACGTTTCCAATGTCATGTTGATCGATCCCAAGTCGGGCGAACCGACAAGGGTCGGACGGAAAATGCTCGGCGAAGGCGAACACCGCCAGCGCGTCCGCTATTCCAAAGCTT
>CAZGVT010000149.1:0-1063 GCA_964529255.1 uncultured Alphaproteobacteria bacterium
AGCCCAATTCGTCTTTCCTGACGTAGTCATACGCGCCCCGCTTGATCGCCGAGATTGCGGTATCCATATCATCACTCACCGTGTACATGATGACCGGCGTGTCGGGATAGTCTCGCCGCATCCACTCCAGCGCATCGAGCCCCGTTTCCACCGGCAGAAAGTGGTCGCAGAGGATGGCTTGAAATCGTCGCTGTTTCAGTTTTTGCTTCGCGTCTTGAGTATCGCCGGCGGTCACGACTTCGTACTCTTTCCCCAGTGCGAACGTGACATTGCGGCGGTGTTCTTCCATGTCTTCGACATACAATACACTCGGCCTGTTACTCATCGACAACCTCCTGTTCGATGATCGGAAGCGAAACGACAAATGTCGTGCCCTGGCCGGGCAAACTGAAAAGTTCGATCCGGCCTTTCAAATGCTCGACGGCGCGCTGGACCAACCACAATCCCATACCCGTGCCTTCCGGCGAAGTTGTGAAACCCAGATTAAAGACCTTCTCCTGAATCTCGGGACTGATTCCGCGACCGGTGTCCGTAACCCGCCAAACGACTACTCGATTCCTCGACTTGCGTATCGTCGAATGTTCCGCGGTCACAGTAATCTTGAGCGTCCCGCCAGTGGGCATCGCCTCGTACGCATTGCCGACCAGATTCTCCAGAATGACGGTCAGGATTCTCCGGTCGGTGAGTATCGTACTTACGTCGGGATTGCAGTCGAATTCAACACTGATGTTCAATCGTGCCGGCGCTTCGGAATTGACCAAATGTCTGATGAATTCAGGCAAGTGTACACTCTCGATCACCGAGGGCTCGAGGATCTTCGCGGCGCTGTTCAGTTGATGCATGAGGTCAAGAATGCGCGCATGGCTGCCTTTCAAAGTCGTCACATGGTAGGCGGTCGACTCTCGTGAGTGGCCGTCATCGGTTGATGTTTCTTCCGTGAGGAAGCCGACAGTTTGCATCATCGCGGCGACAGCTCCCTTCATCTTGTGACGGATATTGTCGGCAAGAGTGCGCACAATTTCCGCCTCTCTGCGCAAGTCTCTTTCCGCCTTCAGCGCCCGGC
>CAZGVT010000149.1:1073-7714 GCA_964529255.1 uncultured Alphaproteobacteria bacterium
GCCCGGCGGTAGATAACAAGCTGCCGCACCAGCCGAATCAGGAGATAGGCCCCGCCGATCGACAGGAGCACTGATCCAACGACTCTCAGCCACCAATGCTCATAATTTGGATTCCGCCTGAACTCGAGTTGCCAAAAGATCCGGTCATCGGAAACTGTCCATACATAATTCCACTCTTTGCTCTTGGTGCGGACGAACTGCAATGAATGACCGTCGGGGAGTTTGGCAATGGGCCGGAAACTGAGATCAGTAATCATCCTACCATTGCCGCTCGTCGCAACCAGATAGTCGCGTTGGCCGTCGCCGGTGAAGTCATCGGTCGCATGAATAGGGTCCACTCCGCGAACGCTTCTCAGCCATCGAAGATTGCCGTCGTATTCATCGATACACTCTTCCCCACCGACGAACACGCTGAATGACTCTGACGAATCACTTGGTCCCCGCACCAGAAACTCAAAATTACGCCGGTCGTGACGTAATTCGATGGCCGCGATGGTATCGCCGCGCGCGAGACTGATCCGGAGCAAGTGAGTAGCACTGCCGTGAGACTTTCCGGCATAGGATAGCACGATAATGTCCTGAACGGGTTCCGAGCCATTCGGAACCGGTACGAATTGATAACCGGAGCCCGCCCCCCTAAGCCGGGCGGTCCAAATTCGCTCACCGCTCACGGACACGGCCTCAAGGTACGCCGAGCGATCATCACGCCCGTCAACAGTAGCGCGGTTTGCGACGGCATAGGAAGCATACACAACGTCAACCTCTCCGTCATGATTGACGTCTTGAATCAGGTAACCGACGCGCGGCGGCGCCAGCTTCACCGGCGCCCAAAAGTGCGAAACTTCCTCTCCTGTGCGCGGATTAATGACGACGAATCCACGCGGCTGCAGGCCATAATCCGACTGCAGGTTCACCAATACCAAAGGCAAACCTAAAGAGTCTCGAAGTTCGCACGAGGCATGGCCGAATGCAACATCCCACACCTTTGCACCACGTTCCGCGAATCGTGATTCCGGCAACACATACGTGGAGACCAGACTGTCCCCCAGACCCCTATAGAATCGAATCACAGCGGCGGATCGGGTGACAAATCCCACCATCAGATCGGGCTCCGGATCCAAGTCACTGTCTATCGTCCACACTCGATCGATGCGTTCGTGAAAAGTAAACTGGTGCTGAGTCAGCCTGTTTTCATTCTTAATCTCGAGAGTACAGTGTGGCGTCCCACCGAGTGCAGCGGAATCGTTCGTGACCAATGCCATCCACGATCGGCTCGCGCCACGAGCCTCAATCGGCCATGCGCTCACGTCAACTTTGATCCCTTCTTGCGTCACAAACTTGCCCTCAAGCACAAACGGCGGCGGGCGCAGTCCGCAGCCTCCCAATAGAATGGTACTGCAGACCACGATAGCGACTCGGATATGAGCTGGGAATTTCGTTTTGGACACAGGGAGACCAACGGTGAATGCAGTGCGACAAGGCGGCGAATGTGGCGTACTTGGATATGATACAACGCGACGGGACGAGAATCAAGCGGAACTCAGATGATTAGTCCAGAAACGGACTTCGCCTTCATCAGTCTGAAATCAGTGGAGGAGTTTGAATAAGGCATGGCCGCAGGTGGGAAGTCCGTCGCACAGCACTCCTAAGTATCATCTTGGCGACTCTTCTGGGGTGCTTGATCCGATGTAACCGAACGGTGCGGTGGATTGTGCGTATGTCAATCGTGCCGACATCCCTGAAGCAGCGCAGCAAAGACCCGGTCTGGCGGGGGATGACATCGAGAATGTCAGCCAGATCGATCCTTTCCTGCACGGGACGGCCGGACTCACTTTTCATGGAGCGGACGAGCAGGCTACTTGTGGAAACCTCCAATCGCTCCAATCTTGCGCTGGGCCTGCGTCTTTCCGGACCCGACGGTCTGGGCATATAGCTCAGCAATTTGTTTGTGCCTCGTATGACTCTCATAAACTCAGCTGTGGACTTCAACACAAGCCGCTTATTCAAAATCAGTGCCCGACGAAGCAATTTTTTAAATAATTATAAATAATGAATTTAAAGGTTTTCTACCAGTAGAGATAAGGAGCGCCTCCCGGTTCATTTTTTGGGGACTATTGATTGTCAGCCATATCCCAAACAGTTCGAAGACAATTTTGAATTGTTCACCGCGCCTCTGTCGGCCTTGATTATAGAGTAACCTCTCGCTATCTTTCAAAATTACGCTGGCCCATCACCAGCCTCGACTCGTGCTCTCCCTCGGCAGTTACGGTATCTCAGACACTCAGACCGGCACAGAATGCAGGAAATTCAGATCGCGGACGAACTTGGCCTGATTGAACGCGCCCGCTCGGGGGACGGCGTGGCTATTGACTCTCTGGCTCGGCGCTATCATAAGCCATTGCTTGGCTTTGTCTTGGGCCGGGTCAATTGTGCTCGCGAAGATGCCGAAGACCTGGTGCAGGAGGTTTGGGCGAGGGTCTTCACCGAGCTGCATAAGGGTGTTGCTGAGGGAGGGTATGACCCCGGCAAGGGGGCATTCTACACCTTTGTTGTCAACCGCTACGCTAAGTACTTTTTGATGCAGTACGTTGAGCGGAGTCGCAAACGGTCCATGGAGTCCTTTGGCTCAGGCGAGGACGAGGGAGAGAGCCATGTTGACCCTCAAGTAGCGGCAGATTGCCCGGATCCCGAAATGATGCTGGTTGCGGAGGAAGAGCAAACAGCTCGCTCATCCCTCCTCGAAGAGTGCTTTCGATTGACCTTCAAGTACGGCGGTTACCCTCATCAGGTACTGGCGTTTGGCTTCTCGAAGCTCGTCTATGGAAAATCCACCAAGCGAGACTCCGAGGGTGCTTCCAAGGCTTCAACAAAGCGGAGGCGGGAAGTGGAAGGGGATCCGCGGAGGCTCGACTCGGAACGGGGCGCCGAACCTCTGACTGATCTTACGGACAGCTTCTGGGACGAATATACCCGAGGATCGGGTCTCGACGCGACGACTCAGCTTAGACTCGAGTCGTACCTGGACCCTACCCGTGAGCGGCTGGGCCTTACGGTCGCCGAAATGGCCAGGGACAACAAGACTTTTCGTGATCACCATGCCGCCCTCGCGGCGAGGATCGTCGGAGACACCCACCTCCGCGAGTATTATGGATCCCGGGGCGTAAACGCCGTGACCGACTGGTGTGACAAGGTCCAAAACCGGGTCCGCGAGAAACTCGGCTTGAAGTAGAGGCAGATGTCGACAAATACCCCAAACCTGCGAGAAGTCCGGTACTGGGCGGTAGATGAGTAGAAACCTGGGACTAACGTACCTGTTATCATGACCCATCCCGTCGAAGAGACCCTACTCGCCTACATCGCGAATCAAAGTACGGACGAAGACCGGCTGAAGATGGATACTCATCTTGCCGATTGTCCGGAATGTTCTGCGCATACGCGCCGTCTGTTTGCGCTGCGCGCCGATTTTGACAACATCTGGAACCGGTGGACGGCGTCGATTCACGGACAAACCGCTCAACAAGAGCAGCTCGACGCACTGCTCGCCGAAAAAGGTAATCCGGTTGTCGAGCGCGCGCGTCACTGGATTGCACAGATATCTGAGGGTGCAGAGCTTTCACTCAGAATATTGGTGGATTCCGGTCGTCGAATTGCCACACTGGCAGCGTCTGCCCTGCCCGAATCTTTTGAATTTGAATTTCGCCCCGCCGTCGCCGGCGTTGGGTCAACGGCCGAAGATATTAAGCTTGACGAGCATCTGCAGCAGAGCACAATGTCACTTGCCAGGAATCGCCTCGATGACGCTGTTCGCGAACTCGAGAAGGCCTCCAAGATTAACCCCTTCGTTGCTCAATCGGCGGTTTCCGTTCTTTATCGCAAAGGCCGCAAATATGCCGAGGTCAGCGCCGACGGTCGCCGCGGTTCTGTGGCGATCAAGTATTGGCCCGTCGATGACGGCCCTCAGGCGAACTTCGCACTACTCATGCCACAAGTACACACGGAGACTCCGAGAGTCGCTGAGCTTGAGAGGGTTCCGGGCGAAGAGTACTTCCTTGCCCAATTTGAAGATTTCCGCAGCGGTCAGTTTGATCTAATTCTTGGACCGTGCGGTTAAGTTATCCAAGCGCTCTTCGGAGCTGAAAACCAATCCTCTAGTAACCCAACCATCGGTTTTTCGCCCGTCTCAGCACAGCTCAGGCGGGCGAATCTGTGCAGCAAATCATGAATGAATCCCGGGGCGTTCCAGTACCAAAGGTAAGAGTCGTTTTGATCGGCGGAACCGCCGATCATCCGAATCGAGAGTACTCCTTTGAATTGCCGGAAATTCGGATCGGTCGACCTGATCCCGGAAATCCGCGCGAAACCCCCGATTTGAATCTCAGTGCCGACCGCCAGGTCAGCCGTGATCACGGTTTGCTCTGGTGGGACAATGGCCGTTGGATGGTTGAAGATACCGGCAGCCGTCACGGCACGATAGTTAGCGGTGTCGATATTCGCGGAGAGGCGGCGCGAGAACTTCCTTATGGCGCTCCGGTCCAGATGGGAGGTACGATATGGACCATTGTCCCCGAAGAGTGGTGGGTCGTGCGGTTTGGCAGCGTCATTGCGACGGGTCTTTGCGCGAGCGTGGTGAATTACGCACTTTTCCATTGCGGACTTCCCATCGTGCGAAATCTGGACCTCAGCAATATCGGTGAGAGCGCCGTGCCATCACAAATCTGGAGACTCCAGATTCCCGGCTATAGTATGCCGTGCGAGTTTCGCGTTCCCGCGTTGACTCCCGGTCAGACCGCTCAAGTTCAGATACCTCATTTGCCATTTGACACAACAGTCCTGCGCGGTCTCGTCGAGCCGGCACGAGCCATGCTCAGGCTTGAGACGGACGACAGTCAGCCGCGTCGGGCGGAACGTGATCTCGTTATTCTCGGATTCTGGGACTGGTCCTATGAGCCTTCCGCGAGACGGACCGTCTCGGCATTTGTCACTCCGCGCAATCCTGCCGTCGAACGAATCGTGCAAGAAGCGCAGTATGATCCTTCCCACGAGTGGAACGGCGCTCGCACGTTTCGGGATTTGATGCGCGCGGTCGCCGACAATCCTGAAGAGCTGGTGCTCAAGTCCATCTACGAGTACCTGGCCACGCGGCGGCGGATTCACTATGAAGATCCGAAGCTCAAGATCGGATTTGCCAAGGACGCCTTTCAGTCGATTCGTGCGCCGCATCGAATCTTTCCGGGCGGTTCAACGGCAATGGAGGGCCGGGCAACCTGTATTGATCTGGCGCTGCTGTTTTGCGGGTGTCTGGAGAATGCCGGGCTATGTCCGGTGGTAATTTTCTTCGGTCATCGAGGGGGAATGCCGCGCCACGCGATAGCGGGCTGTTGGGCGGGAGCAACTCCCGGAAGTAAACCCGTTAGCGAAGACAAAACATGGCTCATACGTGAAGTGGAGGCGAAGCGGTTGTACGTCGTGGAATGTCTTGGCACGGTATCGGCATTCTCGCCTCAGGGACGCGTGCTTTCCTATGAAGAAGCCAAGCGTCGGGCGGTTGATCAGATTCGAACTGCAAACTGGATTTCAATTGTCGATGTTGCCGCACTTCGTCCTCCTTATGGCAACGTCACGCCAATCGAGAGTCCGTATGAGCCCGAAGTCGCGCGCATCTATGACGAGGCAAGAGGACTCGCGATACGAATTGGTTCACCGCACGTGGAGACCAGTCATCTCTTTTGTGCCTTTTTCTATGCCGGGAGCGAATTGTCCCGCAAATTGTTGACGGTGCTCAATGTGGATGCAGCCGCACTTCGCAGGCGCATTGATCAGCAGCAGGAGCGACAGACCGGAATTCCGGGCACATCGCCCACCCAGAACTACCTTGAATGTCAGCAACTGGCGGAAAAGTTCGCGCGCGATGAGGGCTCGCCTTCGGTGCGCGAACAGGATGTGATCTGGTCGGTTCTGCAGAAGAGTCATTACAGCGCGAAGTTGCAGGCGACGTCGCGTTCGCTGGGTATCGATCTCGAGCAGTTGAGAATCGCGCTCTCCGACGAGCATCCATCGCCGATGCTCGCATCCACCGGAGCTTATCCTTCACAGTACTAACGCTCATCTCGTACGCCTCGCAGCGAACTGATTACGCCCCCCCCCCGGGTAGTGGCTCAAGTTATCGACAAAGCCCCGGGCCGTGTTGGCTGCTTGCAGCCGACCGCAGGGCGGATCATGTTCGAGAACTCGTAAGTGCTCGCGTGACGAATTAAGAGTCACCTCGCGGCTCCGAAGACAGGCCACTCAAGAATCGATGGGGTTTGTCAATAGCCCGGGCCTCCACCCCGGTCGGTGGCTCTTTTTCTGTCGTCCCGGACTTCGCGCAAGTCTTCGCAGCGCGAATGTCCGGGATCTCTCTGCCTGTCTACGATCACCCTAAGTGATTCTGAATCTTCCCGCCGAGGACCGTTTGCGCTTCCCCGGGTTTTTACCCCGCGTTCACGGGGGCAGGGGGGGGGTAGCGCGTTTCCGTCCCGAGGCTCGAGTCTGCGCGTCTGAAACAAGCGGGTCATTACGGCGGAGAACTCCCCAATCCAAAAAAAATCGAGGCTGTCCCATAAGTATGGGATGGCCTCTTTCTTTTGCGGTTGGGATGAGTT
>CAZGVT010000150.1:0-7708 GCA_964529255.1 uncultured Alphaproteobacteria bacterium
ATGACGCGATATTCTCGACGCAGACCACTATTCGCCAGGGGATATTCCTCAAGTCCACCGGCGCTACGCTCGGCGCGAATAACGACGGCTCAACCGACACGGCGAGCATCACGCTGACTTTCGGTGAGTGGGTGATCCTGACGCTGATTCATGATTCGACGGACGTATCTCTGATCAAGAACAACAATGTTGATCTGACCAGCGCGGAGACAGCGAGCGGCACAACCAGCGGATTGACGGAGCTACTGCAATTCGGTTGCAATCCCGCCGCCTCGAAATTCTTCAACGGCGAAATCGCGCGGGTACTTGTGTGGAACCGCGTGCTGACGACCGACGAACAAACGCTCATCTGCGATTACCTGCGGACACGATATGCTCTCTACTGACATTCCAATGATGATACAGCAACCCCCGTCTCCGCAACAAGAACTTCAATGGAGCGCGCACGTGCTGGACTCTTTATTTTCGCAAGCTGGGATCAAGGCCGGTACATCTCTCGCCCTCTCGTGGTTCTTCTTGCTGTTCGGTGACAATTTCATTCTGTTGTTTGTGCTGATGACGTTTCTGGTCGTGGATTTTATTACCGGCGCGGCCAAGGCTGTGCATCTTGAGACATTCAACACTGCCGGGCTCAGGCGCGGCGCGGTCAAGATTGCGCTCTACCTCGTACTGCTGATCCTCGGGCATCTCGCGACATTCGTGAGTGAATGGCTGTTGTGGTTTGATGACGCAGTCTACTGCTACATCGCGTTGACGGAGTACGAATCCATTTCCGAGAACCTTACCGTATTCGGAATCAAGTGGCCGTCGATCCGGCAATTGCGCAATCTACTTGCGAAGGTCAAGGGAGAGAAAGCCTCATGAGCACAACTGCCCGGGTAACGGGTATCGGAATCGTACTTGCGCTAATCGCGCTGACGTGCGCAGTGGTGTTGGCAATTGAAATGCTGTCCTTTCGTCAGGACGTACATTCGGTTGTGCATGAGCTGAAGGCTGAGCGTGATAGCATGGCCGTATATCGCGCGGAAGGGCGCGTGGCAATCAAGCGAATTCTTGCGGCTGATTCATTACGGAAAGAGAGGTGATCCATGTCTGCATTCTGGAAATGGCTGACCGGGAAGAAAACTTACTTTGCAACCGCGCTGCTGCTGATTGCACAGGCGGGCTATGCAATCGCACCGCAATACTCGGCGGTGTGGGATTCGCTCATTCAAATCGCCACCGCGCTCGGCGCGGTCGGAATCGCTCACAAAGTCGGTCGGTCAATGAAACCACAAACAGGAGGTTCGTAAAATGGGTGTACTTGAAGGACTGCTTGAACAGGTCGGGAGTCTTGTCATTCCGATTCTGGAAAACACGGCTTGGGCTCAAATCCCCGAGCACGTGAAACCGAAACTCTGCACGCTGATTGCAGCGGCGAGTACGGAGATTGAGGCGAAAATCGCGGCCAGCGAAACGAGCCTCGATAACGCCGTATGGCGTGAAATCAAAGAGGACGCGATCGCGCACTTTGAGGCCGCCAATGGCCAAGGGGCGTGGGAAAAACTCGACAAGTACGTTCACGTCTAAATCCGTCAGGCCCTGACGGTCTGCGCCGCTTCCTTCTCCGGTGCAGAAAGCCCTCCTGAGTTCCGCAGGAGGGCTTGCTTTTGTGACGCTACCGCCGTATCATGAGTCATGAAGCTGAAAATTTCTATCAGCACTCGTCCGGCGCAGGTTGCGCTCGGGAAGTACGTGCTTCGCAAGGGCGGGCGGTTGACTGAGGCCGCCCTGCTGGCCGGACTGACACCTCGAGAACTCTACCGTGAGCTGGAGGGTCGAGAGGACAAGGCGGGCACGCCGGAGCCCGCTGGGAGACAGCCAGACGGACCTTGTCACGGTGACAACGAACTGACCTGAATTGGTCTAAATAATCGACTTGCGCGGGGTCAGTGAGAGCAAAAAATCAGCACGCAAAATGCTGATTTTCTTTTAGTAGCGCGTACGGGAATCGAACCCGTGTTGCCAACGTGAGAGGCTGGAGTCCTAACCGCTAGACGAACGCGCCGGAACTAAGGCCCAGAAGTTACGGATTCTAACGGATAAAGTCAACTCCCGGTTTAGCTTGCGAGATAGAACCCGTTACTGGTTCAGGATGAGTGGCAGTCCGTTGTCGCCCGCTCCGATCACAACGACTTTTGAATTCGTTGACTCCGCGAGTTTGATCGTTGCCTCAATACCTTTCCACTTAAGGAGGTTTGGACTGATGTCTCGCGAGACGATTTCCTGGAACTTGGCGATGCCGCCGGCTTCGATCTCCTTCCGCTTGGCCTCCTGTTCCTCCTTCTGCAGCACGAACTGCATTCTCTGACTTTCCTGCTCCGCCTGCAGTTTTTCTTCGATGGACGCAAGCAATCGCTGCGGCAAGGTGATTTGCCGCATGGGCGTACTTTCAACGCGGACACCACGGATGCGCATGACCGAATCGAGTTCGGCGCGGATGCGCTCGGCAAGGAATTCGCGGCCTGCGGTGTATAGAGCCTGCGCCTCATTTCCTGAAGTCACTCCACGAACAATGGAGCGGAAATTCGGCTCGAGGAGGATTTCCGCATAGTTCATCCCGACCGTTTTGTAAATGCCCGACGCCGTCTCGGGATCGACATGGTAGAGAACGGAGACGTCGAGCTTTACGGAGAGTCCCTCCTTTGAAGGCACTTCCATTGTTTCCTTCATTTCCTGCGTCTTCACGGAGAACTTGACGACACGTGCCAGGGGATTGCGCAGATTGATACCCGGTTTCAGGGTCATATCGGAAACGACGCCGAAGAAGTCCACCACCCCGACGTGCCCGGCAGGAATCACCGTGAGGCCACTGGCGATAATTAAAAGCAGGCCCACAACGACCAGACCGCGTGCCAGACTCTTG
Organism: uncultured Alphaproteobacteria bacterium; assembly: GCA_964529255.1. Lineage (GTDB taxonomy): Bacteria > Electryoneota > RPQS01 > RPQS01 > RPQS01 > CAZVXJ01. Next base: position 2,906 of record CAZGVT010000150.1, read on the forward strand.
AGGCTGCCGGCGCGCGAGCCGGCCTGAGTTTTTGACATCTGCCACAAAATGACTGCGGCGACAATTACGACAATTGAAAAGGCGAGCATGGGAATCTCCGAATTGGTTTATCGCAGGAGTGTGTAGGTTGCCCAATGGTCCGAAAAAACCTGAATCAGGTCAGGAATCAATGTCACGATGATCTGGACGCAAGCGGAGTACAATCACTCAACCGGATCGCATGATGCAGTCATGGGTATTATGATTCCGGCTGTTCGGGGACGGTTATGAAATCTTGAACTTTCCTCACACTTTGGATCTCGCCCGCAATTTGGCAATTAACTCGGGGCTTGAGGTTGCGGTGTCTGGAGGAATGCCTCTTCGCCTCCCGGTGGGCCCGTCAGTATCTTGGCGAAGCCTCCTCAGTCAGCGCGATCGACCCGGAAATCAGGCGCCAAACCACGTTGCGTGAATTGGTAAGTGCGAAGCAAATTGCGCATTAATCGAGCCTGACAGGTTGAGATTCGGTCAGGGCAGATTCAGCAGAGCATTTTGTTACGAAAAGTTAACATATCAGCAGCATCGACAGTTCATGTTGATCATCAAAACAGCCAATTGCACTTCAAATCACATAACTGACCCGGCGAAAATGTAATGCACACCACTTTTGTCTTGAAAATGGCCGGATGATTGCTTAGTTTTGGTTTTCCGGGCGGAAATGGGGGAAGAAAGACACTGCCGGACGATGTCGGGATGACGATAAACTTGAGAACCTGTAACGACCTTAAGGTACTAACATGCTCAACATCTTTGCGGGAAACTTGCCGTACGGGGCGGAGGAGGATGAATTGAAAGCTATGTTTGCCGAGTACGGCATCGTGCGGTCTTGCTCGATAATTCGCGAAAAGGGCTCGGGCCGTTCCAAAGGCTACGCTTTCATCGAGATGGAAGACGATGAACAGGCTCGCAGTGCAATCGCGGGTCTGAATGAGTCCGAGTTTGGCGGGCGGAAGTTGCTCGTCAGTGAAGCCCGAAATCGAGAAGGGAAACCGCCTACAAGGAGTTCGAGGCAGAGCTGATCTGAAAATACTCAAACTGCAAGGCCGGTCGCGTGTCGCACCGGCCTTTTATTATGATCTTTTCAGCACGGCGAGCAGTTCTACATCGGGAGTGTGCGGAAAGAAGTCGTAGGGCTGGAGATGAGTGACCTCGAATCCCGCATTCGAGAATCGCAGCGCATCCCGGCCAAACTTCGCCGGATTGCAGGAAAGATAAACGACATTCGCGGCCTTGGATCGCTCGATGATCTCAAGGACTTGGGGGTGAAGTCCCGTGCGAGGCGGATCAACGATAATCAAATCCGCTTTGGAAAACTCACGAGCACACGGAGGCAGAGTCTTCAACAGATCGCCGCAAATGAACTTGGGACTTCTGCGACCGGAGACTTCAGCGAGTTTTGCGCATACCGGCCCGGACTCCGGATTCGCTTCGAGAATCGAGAAATTTCCGGAGGCATGCGCGGCAGCGAAGCCGAGCGCACCGAATCCGCCATATAGATCCCATACCGACTCAGGTTGCTCACGCATCGTATACTCCGCCAGCCATTCGTGCACAAGTCCGGCAGCTTCCGGGTTCGCCTGACAAAACGAGAACGGGCTCAACTCGACGTCATGCCCATGCCATAGAGTGTGCATTCCATCAGACGAGCCTGCGAGCAGTGACGACGAACTATGTTCAACAATACCTGAGCGATTGCCTTGTGCAATCCAGATTGCGGACAACCGGTCTATTCCCGATAGGAACTGACGGAGAATCGACGCCTGCTCTGAATTGCACCGTGCAGCAAACTTAAAGGCTGTGCCCGCACCATTCCTTGTCCGAAACACCAGCAATCGGCGTGGCACCGGAAGCCCTTTCGGCCACGCTTCGGCCCGGAATCTCTCGGCCAAGGAACCAACTAGTAGGTCGACCGACTCCTCAGCCAGTTTGCACGTGGAAATCGCAAGTCCGATCGATGTACGCGCTTCCATCTTGAACCCGCAGGCAAGGTGCTCGCCGTCCAGCCACGTCGAAAGAGAGACACGATTCCGGTAGTGCCAGACTCGCGGGCTGGGGATGATCGAAGCGATTTCCAAGGCGGGCAGAAACTTGGCAAGCGTTCGGCGAACGAGTTCATGTTTCTGCTTTAGTTGCTCTTCATAAGTGATGCAACCGAAAGGAGAACCGGGGCAGGCATGTGAGTGTGGACAGGGATGCGGGATTCGGTTTGGTGACGGCTCAAGAAGAGTGATCAGTTCGCCGCTTTGCGGCGACGTCTGAGCAAGCAGCCGGATTTCCAGTCTGTCGCCCGGGACACCACCTCGCACAAACCACGCGCTGCCGTTATGCCTCGCCACTCCCCTGCCGTCCGTCGACAGACCGGTAATCAGCACTTCCGCCGTGTCACTCATCGAGCGAGCGCGATTGCCGGTAGAACGACTCCGCTCGTGCGAACCACTCCGCGCCATGACCGTGTTCCATCGCATCGAGAAATTGTAGCAGCGCGGCGTTGAACTCCCGGACCGCTTTGAAAACTTCATTGCGATTCAATGTTAGGATATCGGTCCACAAATCGTACGGGCTGCCTGCAAGCCTTGTCATTGATCTCACGCCAGTACCGCAGGCGGCGAGCAGCTTGTCATTTGTCCGCGCCTCACCCTCGAGCAGCGCGGCCAGCGCGGTGGAGATTACCTGCGGAAGATGACTGGTGCGGGCAACAATTTCGTCATGCCGGCTCGCATTCATGGACACGGGAACCGCACCGCACGCATGCATCAACTCGACGGTCAGTTCGCAAGCGCGCGTGGAAACCGCAGGATGGTCGCACAGAATCCAGCTTTTGCTTTCGAACAGGTTTGAACTCGATTGCGGGAATCCGGAAAACTCCTTTCCAGCCATCGGATGTGTCAGCACGATCCGCGAGGGATCAGTGCATTGATGGAGCGCGGCAATCATCGGCGCCTTCACGCTGGAAAGCTCAACAATCACGCCGCCCGCGACCTTACTGAGTTCAACCACGGTGAGCGGGGTTGCGCGGACCGGAACCGCAACCACGATGAGGTCGCAGTCCGCGAGGGCATTTAAGCTCTCGGCGATCTCCTGGATTACCCCCGCATCAAGCGCAGCGCGCAGGATTTTCGGATCGCTATCAAAACCGGTGCAACCCGCGATTGTGCGTCGATTCGCCAGGGATCGCGCGACTGATCCGCCGATCAATCCGAGTCCGACAATCCCGATCTTTCCGGCGGTAATCACACTCAGATCGATCCTGCCAATCTGCGGCCGATGGCCGATGCGATGACTCGCAGTTCTACCATCATCTGTGCAAATTGCTCAAAAGTCAAGCTCTGCGGTCCGTCGGACATGGCGTGCTCCGGATCGTGATGTACTTCGACAAGTAGTCCATGCGCTCCCGCGGCGACGGCCGCGCGCGCCATTGGCGGCACCTTAGTGCGAATTCCTGTGCCGTGAGAAGGATCGGCGAAAACCGGAAGATGCGAATGCGTCTGAATCACAGGAATAGCCGCAATGTCGAGCGTGTTTCGTGTGTAGGTCTCGAACGTGCGAATGCCGCGCTCGCACAGGATCACCTGTTCGTTGCCGCCCGCGAGCAGGTACTCCGCCGCCATCAGCCACTCTTCGTAGGTGGCGGAATTGCCGCGCTTCAACAGGACGGGTTTGCGAATCGCTCCGAGCGCGCGCAACAAGTTGAAGTTTTGCATATTCCGCATGCCAATTTGCAGAATATCGCAGTGCTTTGCCACGACCTCGATCTGTGAAATTTCCATCACCTCGGAAATGCTGAGCAGCCCGCTTTCCCGTGCCGCTTCTCCGAGAAATTTCAATCCTTGCTCGGCCAGTCCGGTAAAACTGTAGGGCGAAGTCCGGGGCTTGAAGGCGCCTCCGCGCAGGCCGACGGCGCCGACGCTTTTGACTTCGCGAGCGCAGCGGTGGATCATTTCCTCGTTTTCAATCGAACATGGGCCGGCGATTACGACGATTTCATTTCCGCCGATGGTCACGTCTCCGATTTTAAGAATCGTACCCTGGGGTCTCCATTCGCGCGCGGCAAGTTTGTAGGGCTTGGACACGCGCACGACTCTGTCGACGCCGGGCAGGATCTCCACTTCGCGCGTATCGATGGTGTCTGTTCTTCCGATGACGCCCAGCACGGTTGTGGTTTGTCCGGTCGAGCGATGGACGTTCAAGCCTCGTTGGCTCAGTTCTTCGATGACTCGGCCGATATCCGTTTCGCCGGCCGAAGCTTGCATGACAATGATCATGAGTGAGGTTGTTGATGGGTGCCCGTCGCCGCGGAAGAGTCCTCGTTTCCCTGCAATAGCCGCATCTCGTCGATGATACGTTCATAGATTCCACGCAGTGCCATAGGGTCCAGCGGTCCGGCATTGATGCGCGTGATGTGGCGGTAGATTTCCTCTTCTCGCGATGTATCCACGATGGGCAGATTTTGTTTTGCCTTCAGGTAGCCGATCATTCGAGCGCAACGAGCCCGCTCATTGATGAGCCGGACCAATGCGTCGTCGATGGCGTCGATTTGTTTTCTCCAGTGCTCAATGCTCATAGGAGGAGTGCGGCGGAAATCTGCTGCGGTAGCGGGTACATTGTATTGAAAGTGAAGAAGAATAGCAAGGTTAGTCTTGAGTAATAGGGAAGGCAAAACTCTTGACAATCACCCGGAGATTCTGTATATTTGTTCAATGAACATTAGTTCACATTTGGAATTATTAGAGTTAGCTCTATGCGAGTACCGCTGATAGTCTTTTT
>CAZGVT010000151.1:0-7672 GCA_964529255.1 uncultured Alphaproteobacteria bacterium
GCGAAATCGCGATAGGGCGGCCATTCCGGTCGCGGATTTCTCCGCGCGCCGGTTACTGATAACGCTGATCAAATTCCTGATCTTCCGCAATGCAGGCCCACATATCATATTCTACGACTTGCAACCGGAAAAGTTTGAAAATGAACACGCCGAGTATCCCCAGTAGAGCATAAGCGAGAAACCGCTCCCGCCCGTTAAGCCGCTTGAAGTCGCTCACGGCCTTTCCTCCACGAGCTTCAATTCCTCGCGTGCCCCGTTGGTAAGACTGTCCGCCGAAATCGAGAGTTTTTGAACGGCGTCGGTGCGTTCGCCCCAACCACGATGCTCCCGCGCCCAACGTAATATGTAGGAAACGGAAGTTGCCCGTCCGATCTCTCCGCGAACCTGATGTATCTCCTTTTTCAGAGTGTCGATACGTGCGCGTTGTACCGAGACGTTTCGGGTGGCGCGTTCATGCAGCAAATTCCGCCAAGCCCATGAACCCATCAGAATGCCGGCTGCTATCGCAATCGAAATCAGCCACACGGCAGGCAGCTGTCTTTTTAATGGCCGGAGGAGCTTTCCCGGCCGGTAATATGCCGGTGGCATGGGGGTTTCAGAATATTCCATCGCGAACCTGCGTTGTCATGCCTACAGACGTTCTAAGATTCTCAGTTTTGCGCTTCTCGCCCGGGAGTTGGCTGCGATCTCGGCGGCGCCGGGAACGAGCGCCTTCTTGGTCAGCAGTCTGGCTATCGGTTCAGTCTTTTGAGGAAACGGAATTCGCGGATCGTCAGCCATCGGACTCGATTGGGTTCTCATGAACTCCTTTACGATCCGGTCCTCAAGCGAATGGTAGGATATTATGGCCAGCCGACCGCCTGATCTGAGCAGACTGAAAGCCATCGGAAGGGCGGCGGCGATTTCTTCCAGCTCGTGATTGACCGCAATGCGCAAGGATTGAAACACTCGTGCGAGGCTTTTCACCCCCGAGGCAGGTACGGTCCGGCTGACCAGAGCCGCGAGTTCGCCCGTGGTCTGAATCGGCCGCTTTGCGCGCTCCTGCACTATCGCACGTGCTATCCTGCGGGATTGGAATTCCTCGCCATATCTAAAGAGAAGGTCCGCAAGCTCAGCTTCAGAAGCGCCATGAAGCAGTTCTGCCGCCGACGGACCCGAATCCCGCGACATTCTCATGTCCAGCGGTCCATCAGCCTGAAAACTGAAGCCCCGCTCTGCAGTTAGTTGATGCGAACTCAGACCGAGGTCAAAAAGGATGCCCGCCGCTCCTCTCGGGAGCGCTGAACGGACTTGATCGATTCGGGAAAACGGCAAATGAAAGAGAAGAGAGGAAGGAAAGAGTGCGCGACAGACGGTGATTGCATCAATATCCCGGTCGATGCCGACAATGGTCGCCAACGGTGCGATTGCGAGAATCGCCCGCACATGACCGCCGCCACCTATTGTGCAGTCAACATAAGGCCCTGCCGGGTCGGTGACAAGCAGGGAGACCACCTCACTCGCCATCACCGGGACATGAAACGTTGTGGTCAGCGCTCATGCCTCCGGGTAGCGCACAAACATCCAAAAATGTGTTTTCTCGGAGGCATCGCCTCTGGATATTTCCGAGCAAAACGCTAAATTAGAGAATCGTCAGGAAGGATAGCCCTCACGGCCCGGTTGCGGCCGAGCCGTGAGGGAGTCCGCCAAAAGGCGGACGGCGCTAACTCGTTCTTTCGCTGCGGCAATCAGGCCGCTTCCAAGGAGGTGGCCCCCGGTCATGCGGCGGAGGCCTTTCCTAATCGCCTGCTGTCTGACAACGGCACCGGTAAAGTCCAGCTGGAACTGATTGCAACCACGATGGACGTAGTGATTGAGGATTGCCTCGATCTGGTATAACTCCGGCTGGCGGATTTCGCCGCGCACCGTGATGCGAACTGATCGGTGAGTCTGTAGAATATGTGCTGTCAGTCCCATAATCTGGTACCGCTTAGTTGGTGGGGTCGTGCAGCGGGGCGTCGTCGCCCGCCCAGGCATCGCCGGGCTGAAGCTTGATTCCTCCGCGGTGGGTGGCGTAGCCAGCCTTGTCCCAGACGAGGAAGTACTCGAAGCTGCCCATAAAGGTAATCTCCTTGCCGATGCCGGCTTCCTTGAGTACATCGGCAGGTAGAGTTATTCGGCCTTGTTGGTCAAGTTGACGGTGGAATGCGTCGCCGTAGAGAACCGTGTTTCTCGCGAGGGTGTCCAGACTGCCAAGCTCGCGACGGCTGCGATGGGCCTGCCCGACAAGCGTCTTGTAGTAATCCATGGGAAACGCGTACAGAAACTGCTTGGCGCCGCGAACGAAGACCAAGTAATTGTCGCTTTCAGGGGAGAGAGCTATTCTGAAGTCGGCTGGAATAGAGAGCCGGCATTTGTCGTCAAGGGATCCAGGATAGGTCGAAAGGAAGGGGAGTTTCAATTGTCTATTTACGTTGTGGCACGCTCAGGCCGGACGAATCATCCACCTAAATGGCGAACTGCCCGAGGGAGGACATGTTCAGCCTGAATGCTCCACTTTCACCCACCAAGATAACGTGACATGAGCCGAAAGTCAAGCGTATTTTTCGTCGCTCTTCACTTGTTCTCGATTCACCCCGACCCTTAAGTTGTTCATCAATCTAATCATGCTGGCTCTCGTTCGACGCGAAAGCGGAGACCAGAGAGGAGAGTGCCTCTTTCCGGCACTCTCTTTTTCTTGCTGGGATGTGCAACCAGCGAGCGGCTCAAGAGTCTCACAGAGTGGTCTGGATATCGCCCATGACTTACTCACTTATTCACAGTCGACCCTATCTACAACCCAGCATTGTCATGAAACCGATTAACAATACCCGGGTGTTCGCTTGGCCAGTCATAGCAGTTTTCGTCGCGGCCGCGCTTACCGGTTGCAGCAAGGCTGAATCAACCGGACCACGAATCCGGACCGGGAAAGTCGAACGCGGTGACCTCACGCAGACGGTCGTCGCCACTGGCCGGATTCATCCGCTCAGGCAAATCGAGATTCGTTCAAAATCGGGGGGCACCGTCCGAAAGATCTATGTCGAGGCGGGGGATTGGGTCGACAAGGGCAACAAGCTCTTCGAGATTTCCCCCGAGGCATCTCCCGCCGAGCAAGTGAACGCACGAGAGGACTTGCGCACGGCCGAAGTCGAGTTGACCCAAGCCGAGGACAAGCTGCGAATCGCGAAAGAGCTTTATGACAAGAAGCTCGCCCCTGAACAAACGTTTCTTGATGCCCAGCGTGAACTGGATCGTGCCAAGGCCCGATTGTCCGCGGCCGAAGCTCAATGGGCCTTGATTCAACGCGAACAGGTCGGCGAACCAACGAGTAGTTCCCAGAGTAGCCTCGATATCGTTCAGACCTCTACGACGGTTGTCGCTCCCATCAGTGGGATCATCTTCACCCGGGAAGTAGATGAAGGGGCGTCAGTAACCCCCACGACTTCCGCCTCCGGCGGCACCATCGTCATGACCATGGGAGATGACGACAATCTCGAATTCCGCGGTAATATCGACGAGGCCGATGTCGGCAAGATGCGCCTCGGCATGGACGTGAAAATCTCTGTTCAGGCCTATCCCGGAGTCGATTTTGCCGGAAAGGTGACCCATATCTCCCCAGTAGGTCGAGTGGACGAGGATCAGGAACGGCAAACCGTTTTCGGGGTTCGCGCCCACGCCGACAATCCGGAGAAGAAACTGAAGGTCGGTATGACCGCAACCGCCAAAATCGTTGTCGACTCCAGAACCGATGTGCCGATTGTCGATGACCTCGCTCTCAACTTCAAAGGAGACTCCATCTTCGTCCGCGTGGTTGTCGACACCACCAAAAGCACCACCGAACCGCGCCTCGTGAAACTCGGCATTACAGACGGTATCCGGACCGAGATATCCGAGGGCCTCGATGGTGGCGAGCTGATCAGTCTGGGTACGATAGTCGACAAGGAGGAGTAGCCCGTGAGCGTCTTTGACCTGATCCGTCAAGTGTTCGCGAACCTGCGAGCCAACAAGCTCCGCAGCACGCTCACCATGTTCGGTATTACCTGGGGAATCGCTTCCGTAATGCTGCTTTCGGGAATCGCCAGCGGGTTCAAGGCAGAGCAGGCCGGCAATTTCAAAAACCTCGGGAAAGACCTCGTCATTGCCTGGGGTGGCACGCGCACACTTGGCTCCGCGACCAACAAGAAGGGAGATCGGATCTGGTGGAATGAAACGTCGATAACTGCTCTCGATGCGAAGGCCCAGCTATTTACGTTCAGTCCCGAAATGACCAGTTGGAATACCCAGTATCGTGCCGGACCACGGGTTTGGAGCACGAGGCTCTCAGGGGTTGCTCCCGAATTCGGCGAAATCCGCAGTATGATCCCCGATCATGGCCGCTGGCTGAGTCAGCGAGATACCGACGAACTCCGCCGTGTATGTGTGATCGGCGACGAAGTGCGGAAGAAGCTATTCGGCGAAGAGTCCGACCCGTTACACCAGACTTTGTTGATTAACGGTCGAGAGTTCCTTATTATCGGCTGGAAGTCCGACAAGGAACAGAACTCCATGTATTACGGCCCCGACAACGAGGCCGTGTTTATCCCTTGGACTACGCTGCAAGCAATGACTGACCGCCGTTGGTTCGGCAATATCGTCTTTGCACCTTTTGATGTCGACGATCATGACCTTGCGGTCCAGGAATTCAAAACCATTCTTGGCCGGGTCCACAGATTTGACCCTGAGGACAAGGAGGCTGTGCGCATGTGGGACACAGTGAAGGATGCCAAATCGACATCCAAGCTGTTCGATGCGATAAATTACCTCATGCTGGCCATCGGGGGCATTACTTTAATGATCGGCGGGCTGGGCGTGATGAATATCATGATGGTTTCCGTGGTCGAGCGCACACGCGAAATCGGAGTGCGAAGAGCGATTGGCGCCAAACGAGGAGACATCGTACGCAATTTCTTCCTCGAAGCGCTTGCCATGACGGTCATCGCCGGAGGTGCCGGGATGGCTGTCGGCTGGGTGCTCATTCAAGTCCTGCATGGCGCCGACTTGCCTGAAGGTTTTGCCCCGCCCATATTGTCTACCGCGACGATGCTCGTCTCCGTAACACTCATTGCCGCGGTGACTCTTGTCTCCGGGTTGTATCCCGCGATCCGGGCCGCCCGAGTGAGTCCGATCGAAGCTCTTCGCTATGAATAGACCCTGCTTTGCTCTGCTCTTGCTGCTGCCGCTTTTTGGTTGTAATTCTGATGATGATGGCGGAAGCGAGAGGTTATGGAGTGTTCAGCAGATCGTGAGTGGCGGTACTGCTCCCGTTGCAAACTCAAATGGCGATGTGGTTTTTCTTCGCGAGGGTGCCGGCGGTGGGCTCTACTTCCTGAAGGACGGCGTTGAGTCGAGGCTCAATCCCGACGGAGAGATCGTCCGATCCGACTACAACTTTTCGCGCGACGGTTCCGAAATATGTGTTTCAGCACCGGGTGAACCCGGGTCCGAATCAGCCGGTATCTATACGATTCCGGTCGCGCCTGTCGGGCCATTTTCCCGATGGTGGGATCGCGGGAGTTCGCCCTGCTTTTCCGCCGATGGAATCACAATCTACTGTTCGGGGCCGGACGACGGTTCGCCTGATGAAGGAATCTGGAGCATCTTGCGCTCGTCACTGGAACGGACGCGAATCGCGGAGAGCGGCTATCAACCCAAAGTCTCACGTGATGACCACCGCATCGCCTATCTTGTATCGTCCGCGGGCTTTCCCGGAGGCCTACTGGTCGCGCTGAACCGGGTTACTCAGTGGCGGGATACTCTTGCGATCGATGTGCTCGATTTCGATTGGGCCGATGACAGCACGCTCGTCTACGAGACGCTTGACGGCGGAGTGCCGTCGCTCTGGACGATTGTTGTGTTGCCGGGAACCTTGCCTCAGCGATTGGCGAACGGCACATCACCTGCAGGATTTCCCCAGGGCCGTGACGTGGTTTTTGTCTCAATTGCAGGCGATCTTAATGACGGGCTTTTCGTCGGTTCACCGGGAGGGAGTGCCGTGCGTATAGCCGATACCGGTTCGCGCCCAAGACCTTTTGCCGACGGCAGACTCGTCGCCCAAGTCGAAGGGGGAGTCTCGCTTTTCATCCGATAAACCCTCGTGACATGAAAAACCCCACGCATTTGTGGGGTTCGCATAGCTGAAAAGGCCCAGGCCGTGTCGGCTGCTTGCAGCCGACCCCGTAGCCGATCACATTCTTGAACTTGTAAGGACTCGTGTGGCGATTTGAAATCAGGCACACGGAACCAACAGTAAACCCCGACGACGACGGGGTTTTCAATTTGGAGTCAATGTCGGCCTGCGCACTCGCTTGCGCCTTGCGTTCTAATAGGCAATCGCTCTCGTCAGTTCCTCTGACTCACCGGTTACAAATTTCCGCACCAGATCATTCGGTGAATTCTGAGTTTCGTCGGGAGTGCCGTCGTGAATGACGCTGCCTTCGTGGAGCATCACGATTCGATCGGATACCTTGTAGGCTGAGACCATGTCATGCGTCACGACGATTGTCGTCACCTTGAGTTCCTGGTTGAGTTGTAATATCAGATCGTTGATCGAGTCTGCGGTAATCGGATCCAGTCCCGTCGTCGGCTCGTCATAGAGGATGTATTTCGGTTTCATCGCAATTGCACGCGCAAGCCCCACTCGCTTCTTCATTCCTCCCGACAGCTCCGCCGGTTTCAGGTGGCTCGTGCCGGGAAGCTTTACCAATCCCAGGCAATAATCCACCGTTTCTCTGATCTCTTCCGCGCTCTTGTCCGTGTGCATTCGCAGGGCCAAACTGACATTCTCGTTCACGGTCATCGAATCGAACAATGCGGCGCCCTGAAACAGCACCCCGAATTTCTTGCGCTGCTCATATAGATCCTTCCGCCTTGAATAAATCATCGATACTCCGTCGACGATCACGTCTCCCGAATCCGGCTTCAACAGCGCCACGAGGTGTTTTAGCAATACGGATTTACCGCAACCCGAGCGGCCGATGATCGTCACCGACTGGCCCGACGGTATTTGCAGGTTCACGCCTCGCAATACCTGCTTCGCCCCGAAGGATTTGTGCAAATCGCGAACTTCTATCATCTCAGAACAGAATAATCGCCAAGGTAAAATCGCCAATCAATATCGCCAGACAGCTCCAGACAAATGCCTTGATCGTGGCCAGCCCCACCCCCTCCGCGCCCCCCTCCGTGGAGAATCCGATATAGCAGCCTATCATGGACGCCATCATCCCAAAAGTGACGGACTTGATCAGGCCTGCGATCACGTCATAGACAAAGAAGAAATTCGGCACGAGTCCCCAAAACTGCTGCAGTGACATCCCCAGAAACGTGGTGCAGACAAAACTCGCTCCCATCATCGCAATAAAGTTCGCTTGAATCACCAGGATTGGCATCATCACCGTCATCGCCGCAATTCTCGGAACCGCAAGGTAACGTACCGAAGATATAGCCATCGATTCAAGGGCGTCGATCTGTTCCGTGACTTTCATCGTCCCCAATTCCGCCGCAATTGAAGCGGACACTCTTCCGGCAATAACCAAGGCCGTCAGCACAGGACCGAGTTCAAGCACAACCGCTTTGAACGTCCCCGGCCCGATGAGATCAAACGGCAGATACCCTTCAA
>CAZGVT010000152.1:0-3454 GCA_964529255.1 uncultured Alphaproteobacteria bacterium
GGACTCCGTGAGACTCGTGTTGATGCAGGGTTCTGAAACGCTTGCGAGGTTGCCGCTCAATGCCGTGAGTGCGGACACGCAATGGCAGGCCACGCTAGACCCTTCGTTTTTCGGCTGCGCCAGCAGCGCGCCGGACTATGCGATTCAGTACGAGGCCTTCACGCGCTACGGTCTCGCCTGCACCGACAGTTTTCAAGGCGTGGAGTTCGAGAACCATCCCGCCGCGGTAACGCAGCCGTTGTTTCCCGACACGATTTTGCGGCCCACGGAATTGGGGGTGCTGGACACGCACGATGTATACGTTCGGCTTGATGATTGCGAGCTGCTTGGCGAGCAATTTTACTACGGCGCGTTTTATGAAGTTCGCCGCGAGGATCGTACCGAGTGGACGCAAAGTCCCGATTCATTCTTCTTCCGTGATGATGGATTGCTGCATGATCAGACGGCCGGGGATGGACTCTTGACAGCGAGCTTGACCATCGACCGCCGGGATGATCTGCCTAATTTTCTATACTATTTCAAGATGTATGCCGTCGAGTGCACGCAACCGCGCGATACTTCAGACTACATTTTGGACAGCATTCGAGTGATTCAACCGGGGGTGTTGATTGCGCCTCCTCCCGGTGAGGCTATCGGGATTACTGCGGGAGTTTTGAGATGAGCCGACAATTGCGGAGCGTGCTCCGGATTATGGTCTTGATTTCAGCGGCAAGTTCTGCACTCGCTCAACTTGTGCCTCGCGAAATCGAATTGGGCCGTGCGCGCAGCTTGGATGAAGACAATCCGTATATTTCGCGATTGCTGTCGAATGTGATTATCGATATACTGCCGACCGGCTCAGCGGATACCTTGTGGCTGGGCACGGGAACAGGCGTCACCCGCTTTCTTCCGAGAAGCAGCCGATTTGAATCCTACAGCGAGGCGGAGGGCCTTGGCAAGGGCGGAGTCTCCGGGCTGTTCGTTTCGGATACGGCGATTTTCGCCGCGTTTGCCTTTGACACGTCAGTCGGGATTTCGGGCGCAGGCGGTGGAATCGCCTATAGCCATGATCAGGGTCGCTCGTGGAAGTGGTTTCCGCAGCCGCGGGACCGGATCTATGATCTTGATGACAACGGGAAAGATCTCGTGCTCGGCTATTTTCCGACGGCCACGAACGTGGACAATATCACTTATGATATTGCGCTGAGCGACAGCTTTGTCTGGATCGTCTCCAAGGGCGGCGGACTGCGCAGGCATTTGAGACAGCCGGCAAACGAAAGTGCAATCTACGAGGATTACAACGACACGACGGGGTGGAAACTGGTGACCCCCGATACGCTCGTGTTTCGGCCCGTGCAGGTTTTGAATCATCGCACCTTCAGTTGTGTCTATGCCGAAGACGCGCTCTGGGTGGGTACGGCGGGAGGCATCAATAAGACCACGGACAACGGTGCAACCTGGCGGAATTTCTCCGCCGGATCCAGCGGCATTTCAGGCAACTTTGTTACTGCGATGGGTTATCAGGACGCTACACACACCCTGTGGGCGGCGACATGGAGGGCGGAAGGTCCGCAGGAGTTTTATGCGGTGTCGAAAACCAGCGACGGTGGTAACACGTGGGGCGTCAGTTTGACTGAGGATCAGATCGAGGCGGCCATCGGCAGAAGCGAGACGCCGCGGGTACATAGCTTCGCCTTCGACGACTCGGTTGTGTATGCCTGTGACGATATCGGATTATGGAAGTCCGCTGACGGCGGAGAAAGCTGGGGCCTGTTTCCGGAATTTGTGGATTCGGTGGACAACCATAGATTCTCCGAAGATGAAATCTACGGCGCGCTGAAGGCGCATGGCAATTTGTGGGCAGGCGGATTGGACGGCCTCGCCGGAAGTGCGAGCAACGGCCAACATTGGAGGATTTACCAAACCGGTGTTCCGCTCGATGATGCCCAGCGCCCGGCTGACACCTATGCCTATCCCTGCCCGTGGTCGCCGAACAGGTTTGGTCCTGTCAAACTACGGTACGCAACCAGCGGGGGCCGTGTCGAAGTGAAAATATTCGATTTCGCGATGAGCGAAGTCGTGTCGCTGCCCTCCGCCACCCGCGCACCGGGTGAACAGTATGAACTTTGGGATGGGAAGAAGGATGGCGTGATCGTGGCGAACGGAACCTACTTCTACAAGATCGACAAGCCGGGCGGTGAAGTGTGGGGCAAACTAATTGTGCTGGATTGAGCGATGGTGACGCGTGAACAGATAATGAGATTTTGCGACGGGATAGTCCGCGAATATAAGCCCGACAGAATAATTCTGTTCGGTTCGTACGCGTATGGCAGACCTCATGAGAGTTCGGACGTGGATATTCTCGTCATCATGCGATTCAACGGATCCGAGATCGCCAAAGCTGGAGAGATCCTGTCGACATTATTGCCCAAATTCCCCCTGGATCTCATGGTGCAATCGCCGGAGAGAGTTAAGCAGAGGCTGGAGTGGGAAGACTGGTTCCTGCGGGAGGTCGTCGAAAAAGGCACTGTTGTCTATGAAGCCCCTCACGCAAGAGTGGCTTGAGCTGGCTGCCGGCGATCTCGCAACCGCCAAGCGTGAACTCCGGGTCACTCGGAAGGCAAATCTGCGCGCAGTTTGCTTTCATGCACACCAGAGTATCGAGAAGTACCTGAAGGCTGTTTGCCAAGAGGAGGGATTAGCTATCCCGAAAGTGCATAATCTGACGACTCTGCTTGAAATGATCGTTCCCGTAGAGCCAATGTGGGAGGCTTGGCGGACGACGTTTGCCTTCATGCAGGCATACCCGGTTCGCATTCGCTATCCCGGTGCGACGGTGACTCGCCAGGACGCAAAGCGGGCCGTCGAAATTGCGCAGTCCGCTAAAGAGATCGTTGAGAAGCGTCTGCTTCATTCATGAAACACAAACCCAATCCCTAACACTCTCAAATGGTACGTATACTCGCAGTCGGACTGATTGGACTTCTGGCATCCAGTACCGCATTTGCCTCTACCAACGGCGGAGCCGCAGGCGCGTTTGCCCGCGTGGGAGCCGGTGCGCGCGCGCTTGCAATGGGGAATGCCTATACCGGGTTCGGGCAGGGCACTTCGGCCCTGTTCTTTAATCCCGGAGCGCTGCCGTTCCAGTCCAACCCGCAATTCTCCGTCAGTGCGAGCAAGATGGATCTCGACCGGAGTCTGCAATATCTCTCGTTTGTCGCACCCGTGAGGCCGAAGGCCGGGCCAGAGAAGAAAGTGGTCAACGCGGGCATCGGAGTAGGCTGGGTGCATGCCGGAGTGAGCAACATTGACTCGCGCGATTTCGACGGCAATCCACTCGAAGAGATCGAGATGTCGTCCAATCTGTTCATGCTCGGATTCGGCGTTCAATTTCACGAGAAGTTCGGCGGGGGAATCGCTGCGAAGGTTGCCTACGAGACTTTCGGCAAGATTACGGACAATGACCGCTCGGTGA
>CAZGVT010000152.1:3464-7661 GCA_964529255.1 uncultured Alphaproteobacteria bacterium
TGCGAGACACCGTTGAGGCGGATCTGCGAACCGTTGATGCGGGTCTGTTCGCCCGGCCCGTCGAGCATTTGACCGTGGGAGCGCAGATCAAGGATATCGGAACCAAGACCACGTGGAACACGACCGACTACTGGAATCAGGGCACTTCGAAGGCGGACGAGTGGCCGCTGCAATATCGTGTCGGCGGGGCTTACAACTATCAGGCGTTCACGGGTGCGATGGATATTGAGGGCAGCGAAGAGGGCGAGACCAAACTCCATGCCGGTATGGAGGCGCAGACGGATATTTCAGACAAGCAGTCCATCGCCGGGCGGGTTGGTCTCGATGATGAGAATTTGAATTTCGGCTTTGGTGTCGGATTTGCGTTCTGGAAGGTACATTCGATGATTGATGTCACATACACGATAGAGTCGGTAACGCCGGACAACACGGCGACGCTCGGCTGGGGGGTAGAATTTTGAGAAGTTTGAATTCCCCCCCCCGGCCGCCCGCAGGCAGGGGGAGAGAATACCAGGCGGGGCGGCTTAACAGTATTACTTATTGCTTCGCGGCGATCGCAATGCTCTGTTCCACGGTTTTCGCGGGCAGCGGGCTGTCGTTTCTCGAAATCCCGGTCGGCGCGAGAGAGAGTGCGCTGGGCGGAGCCGGTGCGAGTATTTCGAGCGGACCAACATCGGTGGCGTACAATCCGGCCGCGACAGCCTTCACGCGGAGGATTTCAGTGGCGCTGATGCACAACCGGCATTTCGGCGACACGCGAGCGGAGTTTCTTGGCGCCACCATTCTCCCCGGCCGGTTCGTTGCTACGCTGCACTACCTCGGCACGCGAACCTCGGACGTGGAATACCGTACGGCGCCGACGCGGCTGCCGATCTCCACGTTTGATGTCACCAGCAGCGCATTGGGTGCCACGCTGGCCACGAACTTTGGCGCGCGCGTGGGTGCGGGGCTTACGGTTCGCTATGTCTATCAGAAGATACAGTCCGAGGCCACCGACGGCGCACTTTTGGACGGCGGGGTGCTCGTACGCACGCCGCTGAGCGGGGTCGCTATCGGCGCGGCGGTAAACTCGGTAGGAAAGATGTCGAATTTCGTGAACGAAGAGCCGAAGCTGCCGACCACGCTCCGGGTGGGCGTGGCTTTCGAACGCGAGCTTGGCAAGGCGGGAGGTGTGCTTGTGACCACCGACGTGCTCGGGATCAGCGAGCAGTCGCCGCAGTTGCGGGGAGGCATGGAATGGAAGGCACCCGACTACGTGGCGCTTCGCGTGGGCGCAGTGAACGGGCTGGAGGCTCAGACGGCTTCCTTTGGATTCGGCCTCTTTCTCAAGCGGTTGCGTCTCGACTACGCGTTTATTCCCTTTACTGAAGGGCTCGACGATGGTCACCGCTTTTCACTGGCATTCGATTTGTAGCAGGCCAAAACAATTGCATTGGCACGGATTTTTTCCTTGCTTTTCGACCGATCCTTTATTATCATTGAGGCGCCTGCCCGGTGCGTAGGCAGGTTACCCCTTCGAGTAACCGGAAGGAGGTGGTCTGATGAATTTATGGCCACGGAGGTCCGCCACTTAGCTGTGCGCGGACGCCCTTAGCCCAAAGGCCTGACTAGTGAGTCTTCACTGGCGGGCCTTTGCTTTTTTCTTAACTTTTCCGAACATGCAACTCGACGAATACATCACCGCAACCGAAATCGCCTTCGAGAAGCTGATGACTCCGACCAAGGGACTTACTGCGGACGCAATGGAGATTCCCATGGCCGACGGCAAATGGTCGTTCAAGGAGATGGCCGCTCACTTCACGTATTGGAATACCGCGGTCATCCGCAGACTGGAGGCGATGCATCACGACCGCGAATTTGATGTCGCGCCCTATATGAAGGACTTCGATGTCCACAACCGCACAGCGATAGACGGCGTGAAAGATGTTCCCGTAAAGCGCGTGATGACGGAACTTCGCATCACGCATTCCGCTCTAATGGAAACCGTCAAGCGCGTCACTCCGGAGAAACTGTGCCCCGACGGCGAAGTGCCGAAGTGGCTGCCGGAATGGGTCACGGATCACTATGATCACCATCGTCCCCAGGTGGAGGCGTGGGTGGAAAGATTGAAAGTCTTCAAGCAAGGTTCGATCACTAATCTTCCGGTGAAGTAACACATGCGTCTGATCAGAATAGGCCTGGCACATCCGAATCCGGCGGTCGGAGCCTTTCGCTCGAACACCGATCAGATCATCGCAGCCGTCGCGGAACTAGCCGCTCAGCGCGCGACCATCATCTGCTTTGCCGAGCAATGCATCTCGGGATATCCGTGCGAAGATCTCGTGCTCTGGGAGGGATTTGTTCGTGACCAGTGGAAGCAGCTCGAACGGATTGCCGCGGCGAGTGCGCATCTGGAGCATCCGTCGGTGATCGTGGTTGGAGTGGCCGTCCGCGAGAGTCAGCTCGTGTACAACGCTGCCGCCGTAATCTGTAAGGGCAAGATTCTCGGGATCGTGCCCAAGGAAAAACTTCCGACTTACGGAGTATTTTACGAAGGCCGGACGTTTTCCGGCGGCGTACCTGCGCGCGTATCGGACATCGGCGGAGTGCCTTTCGGTGACTTGATCTTCGAGTTTCCGTTCGGCGTGCTGGCCGTCGAAGTCTGCGAAGATATCTGGTCGCCGGACGGCCCGATGCGCAGACGAGCCTACAGTGGAGCGGAGATCATCGTAAACTGCTCGGCCTCGCCGTGGCGCGCGGGCGTGGTGGAGTTTCGCCGCAGCATGATTGCGGTACGGGCCGCGGACAATCAGGCGACGGTCGTCTATGTGAATCTGTTCGGCGGCAATGACTCGCTCGTCTTCGACGGCGGCGGTTATGTCAATCAGAACGGTGCGTTGCTGCGCGACTTTCCACGCTGGCGGTCCGGACATGTGACCCTCGATCTTGATCTCGACCGCACCGCTCATGAGCGGCGGGAGAACACAACATGGCGGAACGACTGCCAGACGTTTCTCGCCGAGTATGATCCCGTGCTGACGATTTCTTTTCCAGAAGGACCCAAGCCAAATCTGCCGGGCTTTGCTCTGGCTCGTCCGTCGAGTGCGGAGACTCAGAGCAAGGGCGCGGAAACCTACTTCGAAGATTTGATTGCGGCGATGAAGACCGGCCTCGCGGGCTATTTTGAGAAGGCGGGAGTGTTTTCGAGGATCGGCATCGCGCTTTCCGGCGGCAAGGATTCGGTGCTGGTGCTCATTCTGTCGTGGCTTTATGCGCGGGACCGGTTCAGCCATCTCAACGAGGCCGAGCGAGCACATAAGATTCGCGAGTTCATCCACTGTTTTTCCATGCCGACGCATTTCAATTCGGAAAGCACCAAGACCATTGCGCGGGAGATTTGTGCGGAGTTGGGAGTGACATTTAAAGAACTGCCGATCGAAGACGCATTCGGCCGGGAGATCGAGGCCACGCGGGCGATGCTTAGCGGTCGGGACGCCACTGCCTTCACGATGCAGAACATTCAATCGCGGTTGCGAGCGATGCGGATGTGGAATTGGGCCAATTCGGCCGGCGCGTTGTGGTTGCAGTCGGGGAACATGTCGGAGAAGTCGGTTGGCTATACGACGATGGGCGGAGATTTAATGGGCGGGTATTCGCTGATCGGGAACATGCCGAAGACGATGGTCACGGCGCTGCTTCATCATCTGCACGCGACCTATCGCTGGCCGGTGTTGGAGCGACTGTTGCACACGGTCGCATCGGCGGAGCTGGCGGAAAATCAGGAGGACGAGCGCGATTTGATGCCGTATCCGGTACTCGACGCGTGTTTCGAACTTTTTGCCGGTGAAAAACGCATGCCGCTCGAGGTTTACCATGCATTGCGCATGCGCTTCACGGATGAAGAGTTGCGCGCGATGCGGCCCGACTACTCGCCCGCTATGCTGAAAGAGTGGGTGAAGAGGTTTGTCAAGCTGTTCATCGGATCGATCTTCAAGTGGGTTCAGGCTCCGCAGACCGTTCATCTGGGGTCGCTCGACCTTGATCGCGAGCGCGCACTGCAATTACCGGTGGTGCAGTCACTCGAATGGCTCCGTCTCGACGATCTGGAAAACGAGTCATAAGGTTACTGACACGCCCCGCGCCGTGTTGGCTGCTCGCAGTCGACCGCCGGAAGACAGACCCCGCGCCGTGTTGGCTGCTCGCAGCCGACCGCCGGAA
>CAZGVT010000153.1:0-7652 GCA_964529255.1 uncultured Alphaproteobacteria bacterium
CCGAGCCGTGTTGGCTGCTTGCAGCCGACCGGTTCAACCACAGTCGCGTATTGTTGTCGTCCCGGACTTCGCGCAAGTCTTCGCAGCGCGAATGTCCGAGATCATGCCGAGAGATTCTTTCCCCGAGCCGTGTTGGCTGCTTGCAGCCGACCGGTTCAACCACAGTCGCGTATTGTTGTCGTCCCGGACTTCGCGCAAGTCTTCGCAGCGCGAATGTCCGAGATCATGCCGAGAGATTCTTTCCCCGAGCCGTGTTGGCTGCTTGCAGCCGACCGGTTCAACCACAGTCGCGTATTGTTATCGTCCCGGACTTCGCGCAAGTCTTCGCAGCGCGAATGTCCGGGATCTCTCTGTCTGTCCGAGATCATGCCGAGAGATTTTTCCCCGAGCCGTGTTGGCTGCTTGCAGCCGACCGTTCCGCCAAAGCATGAGAGTTCGGCAACCTGTCTCCCCAGCCCAAAGACAACCCCGACTCAGCGATACGGGGTTTGCCAACTTCATTTTCTCAGGCCGTCAACAGCCGTCGCACCTCGGCCAATCTTCACCAATTCGCAAATGTGACAAAAGCTATCAAATTCAAACATACTGTTTTATCGGCGCATTGCACTCAACAACTATTTTCATTTGTTAAGCACAGGCTATTGACATTATGTGAAAAAATTAACAACGTACGCCTACTGCTGCCTAATCGCAGTCAAGTAAGGCGAGTCGCGGCAAATATATCCGTCTGCACCGCTGCAGTCAGCCGTTGAAATTTACACTCACGAGGACGTTGAATGCCCCCACAACTCAATCGTCTATTCCTGATCTTCGGCTTCATCGTACTGGCTTTTGTCGCCATGCGATGGATTGCCCAACCCGAGAGCTTCGGTGAATACGGCCATTATCGAGGTGACGCGCTGGCCGAAGCCACCGTTCGGGAGCCGGCTTACGTACCGCGCAACGCCTGCGCCGAATGCCACGAAGACGAAGCGAACCTGCACTCGGCCGGGCCGCACAAAAACGTCTCCTGCCAGATTTGCCACGGTGCCGCCGTCGATCACGTCGAAGATCCGACAACCAAAAATATCAAGCGCCCGGACATCCGGGCGCTCTGTCTTCGCTGCCACGAGCAGTTAGAGGCGCGACCCGCAAAATTCCCGCAGATCGACGAGAAAGAGCACGCCGACGGCGAAGCCTGCAATACCTGCCATGTCGTGCACAATCCGGCGGAAATGATAGAGTGAGGCGATGATGAATAACAACCCAATTCAACTTCCCATTCTCGGCGACGCCACGCCCGAGAGCATCTGCTCCTCCCGCAGAGATTTTCTCAAGCTCGTCGGCACCGCGGCTGTCGTGGCTGCAGCGACTCCGCTCATCGGTTCCGCTGCCGCCTCAGGATCAGTGGCCGAACCCGCCGAAACCGATTGGTCCAAACACAAGTGGGGTATGGCCATCGACATTGACAAATGCATTGGCTGCGGCCGCTGTGTTGTCGCCTGCAAGGAAGAGAACGGCGTGCCGAAAGAGCCGTTCTATTTCCGCACTTGGATCGAGCGTTATCGCGAAATCGGCGAGGAGACGCTCGTGGACTCCCCGAACGGCGGTTATGATGGCTTTCCGCAAGTCACCGGCGACAAACACCCGGAGAAATCCTTCTTCGTTCCCAAACTCTGCAATGCCTGTGATCACTCGCCGTGTGTGCAGGTCTGTCCGGTTGGGGCGACCTTCGAAACTCCCGACGGAGCTGTCCTCGTCGACAACAACTACTGCATCGGCTGCCGATACTGCATCCAGGCCTGTCCCTACGGCACGAGATTCCTCAATCCCATTACCGGCTGCGCCGACAAGTGTACGCTCTGCTACCATCGCATTCACAAAGGGCTTCAACCCGCCTGCGTGGAAAATTGCCCGACCGGCGCGCGCATGTTCGGCGACCTGAAAGATAAGAACGGACCGCTGGTCAAATTCCTCAAGGAGCACAAGATATTTGTTCTGAAACCCCACTTGAATACCTACCCGAAGGTCTTCTACCACGGGATTGACAAGGAGGTGCGCTGATGGAACTCTTCCCGCATCTCGCTGAAGCTCTGAAAGAAGTCATCGGCTTCATCTACCCCAATGAAATCGAGGCGCACTGGAGTATTCTCATTGTCCTCTATCCCTATCTGACCGGGCTCGTCGCCGGTGCGTTTATTCTTGCATCGCTCGAGCGTGTTTTCAACGTGCGCGAAGTGCGCCCGACCTATCGCCTGGCGCTGCTCACCGCGCTTGCCTTTCTGATTGCCGCACCCTTGCCGCTGATCGCGCATTTGTCCAAGCCCTGGCGATTCTGGGAAATCCTCGTAACGCCGCATCTGACCTCCGCCATGGCCATGTTCGGCTTTGTGTACATGTGGTACCTCATGGTCGTGCTGCTGCTCGAAATCTGGTTCGATTATCGCCGCGACTTCGTGGTCTGGTCGCAAACCAGGACCGGCTGGCGGAAAGTCGTTTATTCGATCCTCACCCTCGGCGTGAAAGACCTTTCCGAAAAAGCCATCCGCTTCGACGAAAACGCCGTCCGCACGATCACGGTCATCGGTATTCCGTCCGCGTTTCTGTTGCACGGTTACGTCGGCTTCATCTTTGGCTCCATCAAGGCCAACCCGTGGTGGTCCAGCGTGCTCATGCCAGTAATCTTTCTGTTCTCCGCGATCGTCTCCGGCATCGCGCTGGTGCTGCTCATCTACCTGATCTCAAACAAAGTCCGTCGTGTGCCGCAGAACATGGAGTGTCTCGACACGCTCGGGCGATATCTGCTCTATGCCTTCATTGTGGATTTCGCGCTCGAAGGGCTCGATGTGATCCAGCGCACCTACACCGCCGAAGAATCGTTCGATATCATCTATGCCCTCGTCCACGGACGCCTGTTCGAAACACATCTGCTCTTCCAACTGATCATCGGCACGCTGATTCCGATTGCCCTGCTGGGCTGGATCCAACTGCACAAACCGAATGACCGGACCCGGATCGGTATCTACTGGCTCGTCGGTGTACTTGTGCAGATCGGCATCTTCTTCATGCGCTGGAATGTCGTCATCGGCGGCCAGCTCTTTTCCAAGAGCTTTCGCGGATTCACAACTTATAAAGTCGGCTTCGTCGGCTGGGAAGGCGGGCTCATGGCGCTCGCGCTGGGGTTCCTCCCGGTCGTTATACTCACCGTGCTGATCCTGCTCCTTCCGCCGTGGCACGAAGAGAAAAGCCTGAAACCTGAATCCTAAGCATTTCGCATATTTCATCCTTCATCCTTTCCTCCGGAGGTCGCTATGGAACCGCAATTCTCGTGGGACAGTTTCGACCGCATTGCCAAGACCTTGCAGTCTCTCGGCTATGTCTTGATTGTGTTCGGACCGATCATCGGTTGTGTATTGCTTGTGATGGGCGACACCGTCATCCGCCTCTCCGGTCTTGTCGTCATCGCTGCCAGCGTGTTTGTCGCGCTCTATCACATCAGCTTCTTACTGCTGATGACCGCCGTGCACGACCTGACCAAGCACATCTCCGATCTGGAGAAAGGCCACCCGACGGCGTAGACTTTTAGTGCTGCCTGAATCCTCCCAAAATGAAACCGGGCGCACTGTTCTGTGCGCCCGGCAGATTCTTGACAAACTCCCGCCCACTTTACGCGGTCTCTGCCTATTAGCGTACTACCCACCACCCTCCGGGTGGTGTTCCGAATTGCTGAAAAAATCCCGTGCCGTGTCGGCTGCTTGCAGCCGACCGCAAGCGCTTTTTTCATGTCGTCCCGGACTTCGCCCAGGCTTCGCCGTGCGAATGTCCGGGATCTCTCCGCTTGCCTGCTGACATCATCACCGAGGCAGAGTCTTCACCTGCCCGGCAACCACATCTAATTCCTCGCCCGCTCCCAATTCCCGCCGATCACGTCCCAGTCGAGATTCTTCAGAAACGTGTCAATGTAGCCGCCGCGATTCACGCCGAAGTCCATGAAATATGCGTGCTCATAGACATCGAGCGCGATGATGGGGCGAAGATTCCACGAGAGATAAGTATTCTGCGTGTCCCCCGCCCAATTCAGCAACCTGCCCGCCTCCGGAAACCAGACCGTCCAAACCCATCCTCGCGACGCAATCCCCGTTGCCTTCAAATCTTTCACAAAACCATCCCAGCCGCCGAAGTCCTTTTCGATCTGCGTCTTCACCGAGCCCGAGGGCATCTGCCCGCCGGCCTTCAGGTGCGCGAAGTAGACCTCGTGGTTCTGCATGCCGCCAATTGCAAAGCTCAATTCCACCTTCAATGCCCGTACCTCGCTGTACACCTGATTGGCGGTCGACAGATCAACGGTCTGTAACTTGGTCAGAATTTCATTCGACTTGTTCACATAACCCTGGTAGAGCTTCAGGTGCTCCTCGACGGCTTTCTTGGATATTCCATCCAAATTCAAGATGTTAGGACCGAAGTCCCTTGCGGTAAATGCCATGCTCGTTGTTCCTTGGTTTCAACCGAATTGTACCTGTATTGACCCGCAATTAAGATAATCGGTTCCCGCACTTCAGGCAAGGCAATGCTCGTTATTCACCGTTACTCTTCTATGGCCGAATGGAGGCACCAAAAAACCATACCCGTAATCACCGGGTCAACAACAGTGAGGCTCCCCCTCCAAAGCCAACAGAAAACTTCTAAAATCAGTCAGCGGGCAGGCTTATAGAATGTTAAAGAGCATCTCAACGATTTATGACCAATCTCCCACATCCCTTGACATGTCGACGAAATATAATTATCATAGCAATCAGATTACCTAGGCCATTTTGACGGATTGTACCAACCCCAAAACCGTAGGAGTTGACGGATGAAAAAGCTTCTGGTTGTTTGTGTCTTGATCGCATGTTGTTGTAGCTTTGTCCTGGCTAACGATGCCGGCACCATTGCCAACATGCCCAAGAAGAATGCGGCTCCGGCCGTAAGTGCGAGCGCCGATCTTGAACATATGACATTCGAGAAGGCGCTTATTTATGTTCAAGATATGCAGAGACTTGGAACGCTAGATGAGAACGATGCGATTTACCAATGGCTGAAGGCCAACCCGAAAGCCGTCGAACCGCGTGACCGCAATGGCGCACTCGACGAAGGTGCGGAGACTTGCCCGGCTCTCGTCATCGGCGCTCTGCCGTACATGGACACCGGCTACACCTGTGACAACGTCAGCGATGCGGGTCAGAACTGCGTTGGCGCAGCTTCCGCGAACGTAATTTACGAGTTGACCCCCGGCGTCTCCGGCGTCCACACGGTTTCGCTTTGTGGCAGCACCTATGATACCGGTCTCGCCATTCGCAGCGGCGGCGGGTGCCCCGGCAGCGTTCTTGACTACTGCAATGACGACGCCTGCGGCCTGCAATCTCAGATCAATGCCAGTCTGACGGCTGGTGTGACTTACTACATCGTCGTCCACGGCTACAGCTCCGGTTGCGGCGACTATACGTTGAACATCTCCGCTCCCCAGGTCACTGGCCGCTGCTGTTACAATACCGGCACCGCCTGCGTGGATGGTATAACTCAATCCGACTGCCAGCAGTTCTACGGCAGCAATGACTGGCTCGCGAACGAGACCTGCCAGTCCGTGCCGTGCGTGCCGCCGCCCTGTACTCCTGATTTCGCCATCACCGCCCCGTACACGGGAGCCGGTAACACCTGCGGCGCGGGCGATGATTGCTACATTCGTTCGGGCGTGGAAGACCAGATTTACGAAGTGACGATTCCCTACGCCGGCGACTGGCAGATCCAGCTCTGCGATGAGAGCGTCACCTTCTGGGATTCCTACATGTGCCTCGGTACCACCTGCTGTGGCAGTGATATCTGGTGCCAGGATGACGGCGGCTGCGGCCCGCTGAACTACTACTTGTCCAAGTTCCCGTGCCTGACACTTGCTGCCGGCGTCTACTATCTGACCATTGAGGGTCTGTACACGGGTCAGTGCGGTGGCTACACGCTCGACATTCGTGAGTGCCCGCCGCCGCTTGGCGCGTGCTGCTACGGTGGCTGCACCCCGACTTGCGCTGATCTCAGCGCTGCCGATTGTGCCGCAATAGGTGGAAGTTGGGCTGGTGCGGGAACCTCGTGTGCGGCCAATCCCTGCGCCGGTGGTTCGCTGCGTACGATCTTTGTCCCGGTGCCGACCGGCATCGGCGTCTCCGTCGCTGTGGACTGCCGCGGTACGCTGCTCTATAACAACTACGGCGAAGGCATTATCCACAAGGTGGATGACTGGGGTGTACCGGTTGCTCCGTCGATTCCGATGGTCGACGCCAGCGGTGCCCAGCGCAATATCGATGAGTGGGGATGGGATGAATCTCGCCAGATCCTCTGGGGCGGCGAGCAAGGCACCAACGCGATTTGGACCGTCGATCCGGCTACCGGATTGGCGACCTTCCAGTTTGCCGGCTGCCCGGGTATCCCGCTTACCGACGGCTGCGACTACGACTTCCACGATGGCACGATTTGGCACACGCCGGACGTTTCCTCGTCTATCTGCCACTATGACCTGACCGGTCTGTTGCTTGGCAGCCTCACTCCGCTCGATGCCGGCGGCAGCCCCGATGGCTCCATCTCCGGTGTTGAAGTCGGCGTCGGCAATACGATCTACATCGGCCATAACGGTCTCGGCTACATCACATGGAATGACAAGTCCTCGGGCGCCCGTATCTCCATCCTCGCGGTGGTCGGCGGTCGTGACGAAGGTCTGGCCTGCGACGCCATCAACTTTGCTCCGCAGAATGTTCTGTGGACCAAGGGTGCGTATGACGGTTCGCTGACGGCTCTCTGTATCCCGGATAGCTCATGCCTCTGCGCCCAGCTCCCGGATACTTGCCTCTTCCCGTATGAGGCCGTTGATATGGGTGATCTGGCTCAGTGCAATTACCCGACCCTGCCCGCTAATCCGGGCCACGGTCTCTCCGGAATCGCCTGGCTCGGCCAGTGCGTGGACGGCGAAATCCTGCCGAACATTCTCGATCAGGATCTCTGCGACGACGGCGTGACCTACTATGGCCTGCCGTGGATGCCGTGCACTCCTGAAGTTGTCGGCGTCACCGTGACTGCCGGACCGGCCTATGGTCGTTATGAAGACTGCGGCGGCCGCTTGTACCTCAACGGCTGGAAGGATGGAAACCTCGACGGCGACTTCTGCGACGAAATCCCGTGCTATGCTGGCTTCCTCGCTTCCGAGTGGATCCTGCAGGATGTGCTCGTCGTTCCGGGCGCATATTTCTTCACCGTCCTGGATCCGGGCGTTCTTGACCTCGGCGTCTATGACGGCGTCTTCCGCTGGAGATTAACCCACGAGCCCGTCGGCCGTTACGGCTACGGTCTTGATGTTCCGGGTGGCCCCTGCGGTATCGGCTGCGGCACCTATGCGTTCAGCTACCTTGGTGAAGTCGAAGACTACATCATCGAAGGCGGCCAGTTGTCCGTCGAAATGGCGAACTACGATGCCATCGGCGGCGATAACAGCGTGACGCTGCGCTGGAGCACGGCTTCCGAAACCGACAACGACCACTTCGAAATCGAGAAGAACGGCACCTCCGTTGCTCAGGTTTCCGGTTCGGGTACGACCGCTGAGTTCCATAGCTACACGTGGACCGACAACGACGTGGTGAATGGTACGACCTATACCT
>CAZGVT010000154.1:0-7612 GCA_964529255.1 uncultured Alphaproteobacteria bacterium
AGCGGCGCCCGAAAAGTCCTTAACGAACTTGAAAAAGGCATTACCGAGGCGGCACAAAAGCAGTCCGAGCGAATCAATGCCAACTATGAGCAGGTACGTGAAACTCTAAAGAATCTCGAACGGGTCCTCGCGGAGAGCCGCGATGCCGATCGCAGCAATCGCGAACTGCTGACGGGTGTCCATCGTACCGTAGATGCACTGCAGGAATCCCTTCGCGAGCAGGCAACAGCCGTGGGCAACAAATCGGACGGACTCGTCCGACAGGTCGAGCAGAGTCAGCGCGCGCTGGATCAGAAGATCGACGAAGACCGCCAGCGATTCGCCGGTTTTGCTGAGGCATTGCAGCGGGTTGAACAGGCCGCGACGTCCGCCGCAGACCTCGCGATGACCGAGGGTCGCGCACAACGCGAGCGGGTGGATGGCGGCTTTCGCGATATGCGCACGCAGATTGAACGTCTTCTGACGGACGATATTGAGCAGACGACACACACGCTTCAGGAAATCTCGCAATCTTGGACCCTCAGCCTTGAGACGTTGCGGGAACACGTCGAGTCCGCACTCAAGGACGGTATGCAAGAGGTCAGCCGTCGACTCGTGTCCGTGGAAGGGACGCTCGAGGAACGCGATAAGTCACGCGAGGCCTTTGCGCGGGAAACGATGGGCGAATTGCGGCGCGGACTCACCCAGTTCGACGAGCGCATGGAGTCGCTCAAGAGTTCCACCGCCTCGTTCTCTTCGGCAGTTGAAAACCATGTAAAGGCCGTATCGGGCGAGGTCGCCGCTTTGCGGGCCCGGCAAGACCAGCAACTCTCCATTCTGCGCGAAGCCATCCGCGCCAACTATGACGAAAACGCGGCGAGGCTGCGCGAGGTCATCGATCAGGGCACCGACCATTTTGTAAAACAGGCCGGCTCAATTCCGCAGTCGCTGGATCGCTACGGCCACCTGATCCAATCGCTTCACCAGGCGGACCAGATCGCGCTGCAGGCGATCTCCTCCGACGTAAAGAACTCGCTTGCTCTCGCCGACGAGAAGTTCGGGCTCGTGCTCTCCGACACCGGCGGTACGAAGAAAATACTGCCGTTGCTGGACCGAAAACTCGACAAGCAGGGTGCGGATCTGGATACGCTTCGCCGGGCACAAATCGATCAGGATAAGGCAATCGCCTTGCTGGCGGAGACAACTGCCAGCGTACAGGAGCAAGGCGAGAAGAAATCGACTGAATTGAAGAACTCGATGAAAGAATTCGAGCAGCGTTCGACGGCACAAATTCTCGCAACCAAAGACGTGGCCGAGCGAGTGGCCGCCGAGCTGCATGGCCTTCAGGATGAGGGACTTCCCGGGTTCAAGCGGGAAATTACGAATCTCGTCGCCTCCAAGTTCGATTTCATCGAAAAAACGACGCTCGAACGCGAACAGACGCTGCGAAATGACTTCTTCGCACATATGGAACTGCAACGAAAGCGCGGCAATAAGGTGCTGCTGTTGATCGGGCTCCTCATCACGCTGGGGGTAACACTGCAGTTGTCTCTTCAGTGGATTAATCAGATTCCGAAATAAGCGATGCCCAATTTTCAGAACACAGCGGATCGCGTCGTGCGTCTGTCGGATATGCTCCTCAGCACCGTCCGCGCGCGGCACAGGCATCGACAGATTCCCTCAATACTCGAACTCCAGACCATCTGCCGTGAGACGGGCTGCCGCCTGCCGGAGCTGGAGAGTTTTTCGCAGGCCCTCGACTCCAAACCCGGACTGCTCATTCTCGGCGGCAGTGCATCCTTCGCCAAGAGTATTGCCTCCGTATTCGAGATGGATTTGGATCCGCCTGCGCTGCCCGAAATTCCCATCGCCTGGATGCTTGAGTCCGGCAGGCATGAAAGGGTACGAATTCGCTACGGCCAGTCGGATCATGACGTATCTCCTGCGACTTTGACGGCATTTCTGACCAGCGATCTGAAAGTTGATGACCTCGTGTTGATCGACCAGAGCATTCAATCTGATAGCGATTGGAAAATCATCTGGGTGCCCTATCCCGGACTCCTGGAATCCGTGATCGATCGCCTGGGAACAGTCGGGTTGTTCCTTGCACACCAAGCCGTGGTCTGCGTGTCCGATGTCGTGCCGGAATCGGTGATGCGCATCGTTCACGCCCACGCGCAAAAATTCTGGGCTATGCCTTCCGCCGAAACAGAATTCGCCGATGCATTGATACGCCTGGTCGACGAACTGCGATCACTCCTTGCTGAACCCGAGGAAGAACGCTCAATGCGCCGCGTGCAGCAATGGCAATGGCTGGCCCTTCGATTGCGCGCGCAAATTGAGGATCGCAAGAAATCATATACCGTGTTGCTCGACCGTAACGGTGGACATCTGAAAAACTGCAGGCATGTGTTGCAGCAGTATCGCAAGAGCTGGGCAGGCAGCTTGCACAATCTCCTCGATGACTACTTCCAATCGCGACTCACCGGATCCGGACTGACGGCCCTTGCCGAGTCCCAGAAGGACGGGCCGCGGCCGGAAACGTTTATGACCGCGACCGGGTTCAATAATTTGAGGGGCAAGCTCGATGCGTTCATCACAGACCGGATGGTCGAATTTGTCTCCGGGCTGGGAGCGCTTGCATCAAAATTAGAGTTGATGCGTATTTCACTGGGAGATTCCTATGTGAAATGGGACTCTCGTGCACTGTCTCAGCTCTGTGAAGCTCAGTTGGAGGAGAAGAAGGTCTTTCCGCCGGTGCAAAAGAAAAAGACGGGACTCGTGCGAAATCTGACCCAGCGCGCGGGGGGGCTTAGCGACGAACGAAAGGCGCAGCTCCAGAGAGCGGCTCGCGTTGTCGTTCAAACGATCGAAACGGATTTTGCCGGCTGGTCGGAGTCGTTGATGAGATCGGTTGAGCAGACCGTGCGGGTGCAGTTGGCCGCCGCACTGGCCAACTCCGGTCATCCCGATCCCGAAGGCATTGAACTCGCCATGATCGGCTTGGATCGAGTCGCCCGGTCCATCAGCGGCAAGGATGCCGATGCGCAATCGGAAGACGCCGTGCTCGCCGAGTGTTTTCAGTCGCTCGCTGCAAATCTGCACCTCGCCCGTTACAGGCTAACCGGATAGGCGCGCTCGCGAGCCGCCGCTTCAAAGGTCGTCAATTTACGGTCGGCATATGGTTCAATGTCGGCCCAATTCCTGCGCAAACTCCTCCGCCTCTCCATCCAAGCTTCATTTGTTGACGTTTCCCCTGCGAATCGACAGGATTCTGCTTGACTTTCTGTTTCGATTTCCTCTAATTTCCACCGTGCATCAGCCTCCTTTCCGCAGCGCATGAGTGCGCGACACTTTCGGACCGTCATCTTCGTCTGGTCGCTGGCGCTGACCTGCCCGTTATATGCCGGGCTCAGTCCGGATGAGTACGATCTCTGGCAGGCCTACAACGGATGGCGCATCAGGGTCATCGAGTTCCCCGGTATCCAGAGCTTCGCCCGTCAAGAGTTGTTGCTGGTCATGGTAACCGAGAAACCGACCTGGCTGCGGCGCTACGTTCGCATCGGACATCGCAGCCTCTTTTTTGCCGATGACTTCGCTGCCGACGTGCTCCGCGTTGAGCGATTCTACCGCCGCGAGGGTTTTCCCGAAGCCGTCGTCAATGGTCGTGTGTTCCCCGATGAGAATCGTAAAGAGCTGCGGCTGCAGTTTGAGATTCACGAAGGTGATCCGTTACTGCTCCGCCAGTGGCAACTGGAGATTGTCGGCGACCAGGACGTGGGCGTAGATTCCAACCGATGGTCCGCAGCGATGCCGATCAAAATCGGGAAACGCGTCGGCACTATCGAAGCCAAAGCCTCCGCCGACACGCTCGCGTTCAAACTTCGCGAAATAGGGCACGCGCGGGCACAAGTCGGCTATCACATTCAAGTCGACTCCGTAGTAGCCGACTCGCAGCACAGCTATGCCGCCGACTTGACGTTCACACTCGTTCCGGGTCCGTTTTGCACCTTAGGCCAGACGCGCGTCAGCGGACTGAAACAGATATCCGAGGGCACGGTTCGGCGCGAACTCGCATACGACGAGGGCGACCCGTTTGCTCCGCGCCGGTTGGAGAACACGCGTCTGCGGCTGGTTCGCATGGAGGCGTTCAACATGGTTACCGTTCGCGCAGATACATCCGCAGAGGGAAATGTGCTTCCGGTAAACATCGCCCTGGACGAGGGGCGGCGATACCGGTTGCGCCTCAGCGGCGGTTATGACACGATAGACAAGCTGCGCGTCGGCTCGGAATTTACGGATGTCAATTTCTTCGGGCGCGCGCGAAAATTCACTTTGGCGGCAAGCTACGCGGATCTGAAACGCCAGGTCAGCGCGAGGCTCCTATGGCCACACACGCCCTGGGAGTTTACCGACGTGACGCTTACGCCCGCCTGGACGCTCGAGGTCTTCCCCGGCGTGATCAGCGAATCGTACACGCAGACCACATTGCTCGCCATGAAGCCGTCGGAGAAGACGGCCGTCTCTCTGAATAATCAATTCGGTCACAAGCGCATTAGATTTCGCGGATCGACCGTCGAATCGGATTCCGCGCAAACCGAAACGCCGCGCACAAACTACTTCACTTCTACGGAGGGAATCGCGTTTTCCTGGGATACGCGCGACCACCCGCTCGTTCCGCGCAAGGGCCATTTTATCGGTCTTGCGGCAACCGAATCCGGAGCATTCTATCGCACGGATGTTCGCTGGTGGAGAGCAACAATACAGGGCACAGTTCTGATGCCGCGCGGGCGTTTTACTGTCTTTGGCCTGCGCAGCAAATTCGGCTACATGCAGCCGCTTTTCGAGTCGGAAACGACACCCATCGAAGAGCGGTTCTACCTCGGCGGGCCTTCCACCGTGCGCGGGTGGGGTGATCGATTACTTGCCCCGCGTTCAAACGACGAGCAGCAAACCGCCGTCGGTGGCGACGTCTCATGGAATGGCAGCGCGGAAGTCCGGCAAAATATCTGGGGTCCGGTCAGCCTGGCGTTATTCGCCGATGCGGGTAATGTCTGGTCGACCGATAAGGACATTCGTCCGTTTGATTTGTTCACTACCGCGGGTCTGGGTTTGCTTTTTCTTACTCCCGTGGGACCCGTCAGAACCGATCTCGGCTATCAGCTTCGGCCCAATCCTTACGGCGAAGCAAAATACTCGATTCACCTGTCGCTCGGCACTCCGTTCTAATGGCATTGCGAAAGCGCACACGGTTGATCATTTTTCTGATCATCGCCGCGATTCCGATTCTGCTCGCGGAAGTCTTGCTCTCCCGCTGGGGCCAAACCGCGATCGCCCGGCAGGTGCTGAAGTCGGTGAATGCGGATCTCGCCGGTGAATTGTCGCTTGGCTCGGCCCATGCGACGCTGGGTGGAAATGTCGCATTGAGAGATTTATCCTTGGTGGACTCGCTGGGTGAAGAAATCATCTTCATCGACGCGCTTGATGCGAACCTCTTATTGCCGTCGCTTTTGAAGCACCGCCTCCAAGTGCGAACGCTTTTGATTTCCGGACTGCGCGCGCGCGTATTGATTGACTCCGCGGGGAAAACGAATATTGAATGCGCTGTTGCGTCGACCCCGGCTCCGCCGCCGACCGACACACTTGCGGGCTCGGCTTGGAGTGTCTCCTTCGAAGACGTCTCGATCGCGGGAACCGCGCTGGAAATCCGCACAGCCGACACAATGCTTTTCGACGCCAAGCGCTTCGACATTTCCGGGAGGTTCAGTTACGTGGATTCGCTTGTTGCTTATGACGTCACCCTTGACGCCGACGAGCGCCTGCGGTTGAATGCAAGAGGGGATGTAGCCTTATCACGGACTCCGGCTCTCTCGGGCGAAGTGGGTTTCATGATTGATTCCATTTACACGCGAGCCATGCCGCCACCGGTCAATCGGCTCGGCGAAATCAGCGGCCATGTCGTGTACGCAACCGGGCGTGATTCGATTGAAGCAAGCGGATTTCTGCGGACTCCGGCTCTCGGCGAGACGAAGTACGTCGTTGCACTCCCCTATCCGGAACTTCCGCCCGCCGGACGAGCGACTCTCGATCTCGTTCGCGTGCACCCTGCCTTGTTGTGGGATGACACCACACATGCGGCGATCTCGGGTCGACTGGAATTTGTTCGCGAAGATGACGTGCAGATATTGTCGGGCTGGAAAGTTGCGCTTGATCTCAGCGACGTATCTTACGGCCCATACGATGCACGAACCATCAGCGGCAGCGTGACCACAAAGGACTCTACCTTGACTGTTACGCTCGACGTGCATTCTCCCACGGGATTCGCTTCACTCACCGCCGTATCCGCCGGACTTGATCCGAAGTCATTGAGTTGCACCGGATCTGCGAGCTTGCAGAAGATTGATCTGCGTGGTTTGGTACCCGGACTTCCCGATTCTTTGCAGCCAATTACCGGACAAGCGCAATTCACTCTGGAGATGCCGGCGTCACAATTGCAGCGCAGCATGGAGGCCACCGTTCAACTTGAGGCGGTTGAGTTGGGCTCGCTGCGCTTGGACTCCCTGTATTCGCACTTTGCGCTGGACGGTGATTCGTTGCAGGAAAGCAGTCTGTGGATCGACTTGCCCGGCATAGCCGTCACAGCGAGCGCAGTCGGCACGCTCGATTCACTGCTCGTTGCGTCGATGCGAATTGAGATTCCGGAATGCGAACTTGCACCGGCGTTGTCGCTCCTGCATCCCGCTTTGGATACCCTCAGCGGCGCGTTTCAGTCTGATATCATCGCACGAGTCGAACGTCCGCTGGATGGTTCGGCGGTCATCTCCGCGACCGCTGATTTGGTTTTGCAGCGCGCCCGTTACGGAGATGCGGCAATCGATCAACTCATGACGCGCATCCTGAAATTCGACTCCCGGACTCGCGAGACTTTCGCAGTGGTCAGCGTGAAAGGCGCCTCGTATGGGCACTTTGGAATCGATTCTGTCCGCGCAATCGTGCGTGGTGTTCCGGAGGCTGCAAACACGGATCTGCGCATCTGGGCGCGAAAAGATACGTTGCAGTTCACCGGTGACATTGACTGGAAACTGCTTGGCGAGCCGATGCAGATAATGCTCCACAGCGCCAACCTGTTGGCCTATCAAAATACATGGACATTGACTCAGCCTGCCGCCATTGAGTTTTCGGATCAACATGTAACCATTGACGGTCTGATGACGCGAAGCGCGCTGGGGTCCGTGATTGCAACCGGAACACTGAGTCTTGACGGCGAGCAGGATTTTGTGATTGAACTCTCCGGGCTGCAAACCGCCGAACTATCGCGCGTGCTTAAACTGCAGTTGCCGGAGACAACGGCCAACCTTCGCGCAATTCTTACGGGCACGTACGACAATCTCACGGGAGATGTTTCGGTCGGCACCGACACCGTGCGGATTGACGGCGTTTATGTTGCCGATGGGCTAAACCTCGCTGCTTCGGTGAACGAGCTTGCAGCGACGTATACTGCATTTGCTTCGTGGCACGGAGACACGCTCTTTGATGCGCACGGTTCGCTGCCGGTGAGCCTGACATTTGAAAAGGGTCTGACACTCCGAGAATCCCTGCCCATGAGCGGCACGGCGCGACTGCATGAGCAATC
>CAZGVT010000155.1:0-7592 GCA_964529255.1 uncultured Alphaproteobacteria bacterium
CCCGCAAGTGGTGAACGGTTCACTGGCCCTGATCGGAGAGCAGATCCGGCTGGAAGACCTCGAAGTGGAAGCCGATCTCGCAGAGACAATCCCGCCGTTCCGGGGAGAACAGAATCAAATCGAGCAGGTCTTGATCAATCTGCTGCAAAATGCCCGCGACGCAATTCTCGAACTGAAGGAAGCTCAGAACACGCCTTTGACTCTGGAGCAGCGCACCATCATCGTGCGCGGGAAACCACACTCCGAGCAGAACTGGCTCGCCATAGAAGTGCAGGACAAAGGCTCCGGTATGCCACTGGAAGTCGCCGAACACATCTTCGAGCCCTTCTACACGACCAAGGACTCCTCGCGCGGCACGGGATTGGGCCTCGCAATTTGTCTAAACATTATGCGCGCGCACGGAGGAGACATCGAAGTCGAATCCGCGCCCGGAAAGGGCAGCATTTTCAGGATCCTGCTGCCCGTCGATACCGAAGCAGTAATGCTCGCTCAACAACACGCGAGCAAGCAATCTCCCGCAACGTAAGAGGTGGATGATGACCGGCGAATTATCATGGTTTATGCAGTGGGACCGCGGCGTCTTCGGAATGATCAATCAGATGTTCACGAGTTCATTCTTCGACGCGATCATGCCCGCGCTGTCGAATCGGACTCTGTGGCTCGTGCCGCTCGGGATCGCGTGGCTGATCTTCATGATCCGCACAAATCGAAGAGGGCGGATCATCGCTCTGGCTTGCTTCCTCGTCGTGGCAGCTACGGATCAAGTCTCGTCAGCTCTGATCAAGCCGCAGGTCAAGCGCGTGCGCCCCTGCAACGTGATTCCGCTAACGCACTACTACGTGGAAGATGACGGCAAGTGGATCTACACCGACAAGTTCGGCTTGACCACCTACAAATCCTCCTATAGCTTCCCGTCCAGCCACGCGGCCAATATCGCCGGGCAAGCCGCCTTCTGGAGCTACTTTTACCCGCAGGTCAGCCCAATCTTCATCGCAGCTTCGCTTGCAGTAGGCTACAGCCGCGTCTATCTTGGATACCACTATCCCTCAGATGTCGGCGCGGGCTACTTGATCGGCATCTTCATCGCCCTGTTCTTAGCCTGGCCTCTGCGCTCCTGGATTCTCCCCGACGATTGAAATTTTCGCCGCTGCCAACAAGAAGCCCTGCCTCATCTCGAGGCAGGGCTTTTCAATCCTGTGAACTCTGGCCTTTCCCCGTTCACGGGGAAATCAGAGGGTTTTATCGGAACATCGCTTTGATTGAACCCCATGTCTGCACGACTGCGGAGAAGGTCAGCGACACCTCAAGGGTCTCGCTATAGCTGTACGTGTTGTCCCGGTTGATCAGCTTGAGACGGTAGTAGAAGGGACGCTGATTGTCGGCATTCAGCGGGCTCTGATCCGTGAACGCATACTCCGTGTAGGAACCCTGGGCATTGACCTGTCCGACCGTGACGAAATGCGAGCCGTCCGAAGAACGCTCCACGATGTAGGAGGCAAAGTCAATCTCCTGCCCGCTCGTCCAAGAGAGGCGAGCATGGTCACCAAGAGGCTGCACAGCGAAGCTCACGATCTCCACCGCTGACCACGATGTGACAGCCAAAATCAGTACAACCAATATGATAGCAGATCGACGAAGCAAGGGTATCCTCATTTGCTGAACCATAATATCATAGCAATTGCCACCATCAGAGTCAACACCTTCCTATCCGCAAACCTCAGGCCGTGTGCGGTGGGAGGTGAATGCAAGCGGCGGCCTCTGGCCGTCTTCTCTCTCCCCATTCTCCTCGTTGCGAGGGAAAGGGCAGGGGATGGGGTTGCCTCTCCGGATTGGTCAGGCAGGATTCCAGAGAAAGGAAAACCAAACACGGCCCGAAAAGAAAACAGGGCGCCGCTTCCGACGCCCTGCTCAAGGTCAATCGAATGCTGCCTACTTCATCAACAGCATCTTGCGAGTCAGATTGACGCCTTCACCCTTCAGCGTGTAAACATAGACACCGCTGGAGAGGCTCGTCGCATCAAACGTCACATTGTGAACACCGGCTTCCACACGACCGGAAACCAGCGTGGCAACTTCCTGACCCAACACGTTGTAAACGGCCAGTGTCAGATTCGTAGCGCGCGGAACGTTGTAACGGATTTCCGTCGAGGGGTTGAAAGGATTCGGGAAGTTCTGCTCCAGAGCAAACGCGCCCGGAACCACTTCGACAACATCATCCGCCGCGCTGGTCGAAGCAACCAATGCGTGAACCTGATGGAAGGCCGCCGTTTCGGTCGGAGCACCCGTGCCGGCGTAGGTATAGAAATGAACACCGTCCCACTCCTGCGGTTCATCACCGAGAATCTGCGGATAGCGATCCGCGCCGGCCGCCACGACTTCAAACCATGTCCAGAAATCACCGGTCATGCCGCGTGTGTCGGGGTCACCGGATACGTTGATGTCCTTCCACGTCGTCGGACCGGTCTCGCTTGCCAGAACCGTAATCAACTCATTGTAGATTTCCGCGCCAATCGCACCGGCGTTGTCCGCGTAGATATGCAGACGGATCGGCAGATCGCCAACCTGACCTGCGTCAAAACGCGCACGAATCGTATTCAGGTTGTAGCTGATCAAATCTTCGTCAGCCACAGCCGTGAAATGCGTGCAAGCGCCGTTGCCCGTCGCATAGTTGTAGCGAAGGGTAATGTTGCGATTGTCATATCCCAACTCGAGGTCTTCCGACGCGCCACGAACAACGACGCTATTGGCATAGGCCGTGTCATTCGCCTGGAACTGATCCGTCGTCATTGCATGCCACGCCAGCATGTTGACCGTCGCCGCGGAAGCAACCGTCAGAGTCGCCTCGCGCGTCGCGCGCTCGCCCGCCGCAAGCTGAAGATTCGGAAGGAAACGCTGCTGCGTCTGGCCCACGATTCTGTACCACGCCGGAACCTGAGCCTGTGATTCCTGACCGACGTTTTCGTAATAGGCTTTCACCTTAATCGGACGATTTACCGACGTCGGGAATTTAACTTGGAACGTGTAGCACGTCAAGTCATTCGGGAAGCCCGCCTGATAATCCAGCGAGAAATCGTCAAACTTCGGACCTAAGCCCACCGTCGCGTCATCATTCGATTCCATCGTGAACTTGAACTTCACGCTGTCATACACACCGAGGTACGATGAAATATCCATCGGCGTGCTGTACGATGCGTTGAACGATGCCCAAGCCGTGGGCATGTCCGTGTAAACATAGTTGTCTGCATTCGGGTCACAGGTCGGATTGCTTGCATAGCACCAGCTCAAGCCGCCGTTGGTCGAAATCTGCATGCCCCAGAAATCGCAATCCGGGAACGAATCCGTCGGGCAAATCACTTCACCAGTAATCTGCACGTCGGCCATCAGAATACCATTCGCCAATCCGTCGATCGAGATGTTCGGTGAAATGAACTCGTTATCCATATTCGGATTGTAAACGCTCGTGCCCGCGTTGTTGCAGATGATCACGTGCGGTTCCGTCGGAGCCGTCGCATCGTTCATGACGCGCCAGAGGTTGCCGCCAACAGGAACGTTGGTGCCCGTCGAAAACGTGGCCGGAACGCCGTCATTCGCCAACACCGTATCCCCCGCGCCGTTATAAACGCGAATGTTGTCCACCATCCAGCCGAACAACGTGGCATCATCCTGCGTGCAGTAGCCAGGATCCGACGCGAATGCCCAGCGAATCTTCACCGTCTGATTTGCCCACTGAGACAGGTTCGCCGTCACCTGCGCCCAAGTCGTGCTGGTGCCGCACCATCCGGGAATGCCCGTGCCTTCGCCGTGCTCGAAGCCGAAGCTGTAGAGACTCGTGCGCGAATATGCCGGAACCGGACTCGGAATCACCGTCCAAGTCTGGCCGCCATTCGTCGAGATACGGATGTTCATCCCGTCCCAACCGTTATAACCGGCAGGCTCGCCACCAGGAGTCTCCACCTTGTAACGATGGAAGAACGACATGTTGGGAGTCGCGCCAAGCTGGATTTCCGGCGAATCCAAGGTCATGTACCAGCTGTTCAGATACCCGCCGCTCGTGCCGACTGCGGGATCACCCACCCACCAGCTCTCGCCGGCTCCGCCGAAGGCGTTGAAGTCGTCCGTGTGCCACGTCGAGGGTTGAGCCGTATTGTCCACGGCTACCCAACCCGCGAAGTCGCCCGAATCCCACGTTTCAAAGTAGATGATCTCGTCCAGACCGATCCGGCTGGCACGAACCTGCTCGATCCCGGTTGCCGGGCGGGCAGGCGAATCCTTCAGATCACCGATTTCGAGGTCACGATCGGCGGCGAACACCGACCAAACCGCCCCCAGGACCATTGCTGTGAATAGAATCTTGCGCATCTCTTGCGTCCTCCAGTGTTTTATTCCTGCGGTCAAGCCGCGGGACCCGTATTAGTAGCTAAGTAAATAAGTTAGCAATTTCGGTGGGAAAGTCAACGGGAGAAGGCATGAGGCATGAGGGATGAGGGATGAGGTAGGAAGTTAGAAAAAGAACATCTGATGGTTAACTCACTAATTTCCCAATAATAAAGCCAATCACAACCCCCACTATTAAGACCACAGTCAGAACCCGCGACTGCACCACCGACTTTCCGTAGCCCCTGCCCGCTAAAACAACGGAGAAAAAATAGCCCGCGCCGTTCAGAACCCAGACCAGCGGAATCGAGAGCGCCTTTAGGATCAGAGGCCCCAGCCACGGGATCAGGGCAACCAGCCCGATCAAAGCCGCAAAAGCCTGAGTCAGGATTCCTACAAGCGCAGCTATTGCCGCCACCACGGCAGCATCCAGCCCCGCCAAGATGCCCAGAACCACGACGACACCCACAATCCCAAGCCCCAAAAAGGCCCCGCGATAGGTTGCCCAGAACAGTGCGAGACGAGGGATATACACGAAAAACCTGAAACCTGAAACTTGATACCTTAACTGAAAGCAAGGTAAGGCTAAGGAAGTTTGCAGTCAAGGGGTTGCCTAACCCTATAGGACTTTGTATATTTCAGGTCATGATGGAGCTTCATGCCGAAGAGCTGCGCCTGCCGCCGCCCGTCTTCTTCCTGTCGGATGCGCACCTCGGGGCCGAACCTGAGCCTATCGCCGCTCGCCAGAAGGAGAGCTTTCTGGCCCTCTGCAATAAGGTTTCCGAAGAGAACGGCGCGCTGGTCCTGAACGGCGATCTGTTCGATTTCTGGTACGAATGGAAGACCGTCGTGCCCAAACAGTATTTCTGGCTGCTTCACGCCCTGAGACATCTCGTTGAAAAGGGGCACGCCGTTCACCTGCTGCCGGGAAATCATGACTTCCGGCTCGGAGGATTCCTCGAATCGGAAATTGGAATCCGCACACATCGCGACGCACTCATCTTGCAGATTGCAGAACAGCAAGTCTTCGTCTTTCACGGCGACGGAATCCTGAAAAGCGATCACGGCTATCGCCTGCTAAGACGGGTGTTTCGCAACAGAGCTTCGCAAAAGCTGTTCACTTGGATACATCCCGATCTCGGCATGTGGCTTGCCCGAGGAACGTCGCAGCAATCCCGCAATGCCACCAAAGGCAATCCCGCCGAAGATAGAGACTATAGGGAGTTCGCCCTGAAAAAGATCGAGGAAGGATTTCACGGCGTCGTGCTCGGACACGCCCACCGCCCGCAGGAAATTCAACACCGCGGCGGAACCTACGTGAATCTCGGCGATTGGATTTATCACTTCACCTATGCAATTCACGACGGAAAGAGTCTGCAATTGAAACGATGGTTTGAGGACAAAGCGAAGTGAAATTCTGGATTGTGATCGGTGTCGTCGTGCTTGCAGGATTCTTCGGAGGAGGATATCTGCTCTCCGTGTTGACCGAAGGATTGCCCTCTGTCGAAGAACTCGAAAACTACAATCCCGCACTCTCGACCAAAATCCTCGACCGTAACGGAGTTCTGCTCAAAGAACTCTACATGCAGCGCCGCAGCTATGTACCGCTCTCGGATACTCCCGAAGTCATGGTGCAGGCAGTCCTGGCCATTGAGGATCATAAGTTCTATGATCATTGGGGAATGCGGCCTGTCGCATTGGCTACGGCTGTCGTCAGAAGTATTCTGACTCTCGATTTTCATCCGCGCGGCGCCTCGACCATCACACAGCAGCTTGCAAAAAACCTCTATTTCGGCCCGCAGCGCAAGCTCACCCGGAAATTCCGCGAGCTCCTGGCCGCAATCGAAATCGAGAAGTACTACTCGAAGGATGAAATCCTCGAGATGTATCTCACACAAACCTATTTCGGAGCCGGAGCCTACGGCATCGGAGCAGCGGCCAATACGTATTTCTCCAAGCGCGCCGCCGATCTGAATGTCAACGAAGCAGCGACCTTAGCGGCGATTCCCAAATCGCCGACGCGATACAACCCGCTGCAAAATCCGCAAAACACTATCACGCGTAGAAACCTCGTCTTCGAAAGAATGGCCGATGTCGGCTTCATCACGAAAGCCGAGCGTGACAGCTTGAAAGATACGTCGCTGCCGTTGCGACCTTCCACCGACAGAGGCGATCTTGGAATTGCCCCCTACTTCACGGAAAATGTGCGGCAGGAGTTGAACAAGCTCTCGCGCGTGCATGACTTCGATCCCTACAAAGACGGACTCACGGTTTTCACGACGCTCGACGCGCGATTGCAGGAGTGCGCCGATCACGCCGTCTCGACCGTCATGCCGGAGTTGCAGGGTAAGATGAACGTCGTCTATCGCGAAACCAAATTGCGCGAAAGACTGCGCGAACTCTATCCCGATTCGAGCACTACCGCGATTCGCAAACTGGCAAGCAACAAATCCCTTGCGGATTCGTTTGCCTTCGCGGAGATGCCGGTCGAAGTGGCGTTCGTCGCGCTGGATCCCCTGACTGGAAACATCCTTGCGATGGTCGGCGGACACGACTTTGAACGAACAAAATTCAATCGCGCGACACAGGCCATCCGGCAGCCGGGTTCAAGCTTCAAACCCTTCGTCTATGCCTCGGCGATTGATCAAGGAACGACCATTCCCTCGCACATCTCCAACGAAGAGATCGTGATCACGCTGGAGAACGGGGATCTCTGGGCGCCGCGAAACTTCTCGGGTGAATACGGCGGAGAAGTGGATTTGCGTGAGGCGCTCACCAAATCGCTCAACGTGGTGAGTGTGCGGCTGATTCGCGAACACACCACGCCCGCAAATGTTGCCAAACTTGCCTCGGGAATGGGCATCACGACGAAGCTTGATCCCTATGACGCTTTGGCGCTGGGCGCTTCCGGTGTGATTCCCATTGATATTATCTCGGCATATCAGGCGTTTCAGACGCTGGGCGTGTGGTCGAAACCGATTGAAATAACCGGAATCAGTGATCAATACGAGCAGCCCATCGAGCAATTCCGCACCGAGCGCAAAGTTGTCCTCAATGAGCAAACCGCGTTCCTTGTGCAAAGTCTGATGCGTTCCGTGAGCGATTACGGCACGGCAGCATCGCTTCGTAGCAAATATGATTTTCGCATTCCTACCGCCGGCAAAACCGGCACGACCAACGACAACACCGACGCGTGGTTCATCGGTTTTACTCCCGAT
>CAZGVT010000156.1:0-7587 GCA_964529255.1 uncultured Alphaproteobacteria bacterium
GATGATTGTCGTCATCACTCCAGGATGGATCTCGAAGCTCGTAGCCGAATTCATCGTTGATCTCCCGCGCAAGCGTCAACGAACTGCGGTCTTCGGTGACATCGAAAATGCGAATGGACTTTCCTTCCTGAAGATGGTGACCGACCGCAATCTGACGGCCGTCGGGACGCCACCGTGGCGCATAATACTGCTCATGCGGAATGCTTGGCAGCCGAAGCAGAAGATCGTCGCGCGTCACCGGCTTAACTTTCTTGTCCGGCAATTGCGGCATTGCTCCGACGGCGATGTCCCTGCGTCCGGCCTCGTTGATCGTGCACACGAAGTATTTGCCGTCCGGACTGACATCCACCGACTCTGCGCGCATGCCTTTGGTAATGCGAACGGTCTCCTTGTCCTTCAGGAAGTAAACGTACAAATCATGCTGCAGGTAACCCTTGTAAGGCGCTTCAGAGCGGCGCGAAAAAACGACACCGGTTCCATCCGGCAGCCAGCAGAGGCCTCCGTGAGCGGCAGGCGCGACGACCGCCGCCTTGTTACTGTCACGATCGAAGATATACAAACTCGACTGGCCGTAGTAATCGCGATTTTGATTGGAGATGAAGGCGATCTTCTTTCCGTCGGGTGAGATGCGCGGGAAGAGATTGACGTATCCTGTTGTCGGCAGTGTGTCGGGATCGGACAGTTGCGGTTTCAGCATTTCATGCACCGCTCCATATCGCATTTTCAGATCCCGCTTCCACTCCCCGTACCATTGGTTGCCGCTCTTGCCGGTCACTTTCTTGAGCGCGTCGTTCAAAGTCACGGGAAGAGGATTTGACATGGCCTTACCGACGTCACGAAGAGATTTCGCGCCTTGCGAATGATCGGCAATGTACCTGGTCAGAGCATAACCTTGATTGTATACGCCTTCGCTTTCCAGGCTGGTCTTACCGAAGTAGCCCATCTCTTCAAAGCTGAGCAGGCGATTGTTCAGCGTGGCCTGGCGTAGCAGCATGTCGCGGTGACTGTCCCAGAAATCGTAGTCGCTGCCGGTAAATTGATATTGAGCGGTTCCTTCCGCGAACCAGGCCGGGATCGTAATCGAGGGCAGCGGCCAACTGATCAACCGATTCGGATAGCCATAGAGTACGTCGGGACGCCGCTCCTTTTCATAGCCAAGCAGCTGGAAGTATGCCGCGGGAAAGTGGCGCGACCACTTGCGAGTTGCGCCAAGCTGAATCATGTGCGCATACTCGTGCGTCAACACATTATGCAGCCAGTTGTGTGTCCCGCGAAAATCCCAATTCATCGATGTCGCATAAAACCGAATCTTGTTCGACTGAAAATAGGAACTTGCGTTCGCGATGTCGTCCGTATCCGAAAAGATCAACGAGACTTTGGTATCGGGTCGATAGTCGTACATGGCGCAGAGCGGCTCGTGAATCTGCTCGGCAATCTTGGCCGCGAGCGCAACGACATCCTCCAGCCCGGGCGTATAGTAATAGATGAAGTTCTCGGATTCAAA
Source organism: uncultured Alphaproteobacteria bacterium (assembly GCA_964529255.1). GTDB lineage: Bacteria > Electryoneota > RPQS01 > RPQS01 > RPQS01 > CAZVXJ01. The sequence continues at coordinate 1,505 of CAZGVT010000156.1, forward strand.
AGTCAGCCACTTGAGTTCGGGATTGTTATACTCTTCCTGCGCGAACGTGCGCGCCGGGGCCAGACAAAGTAACAGACAAGCAAGGAATCCCGCGATGCTTATTCTCACTTGACCACCGCGATCTTGATCTCCCTGGAATCACTCTGTCCCCCGCCGTTCACTTCCACCCGGCCGATATAGACTCCGCTCTCGACGCCGCCAACGTTCCATGGAATCTCGAACGGGCCGGCCATATCCGAAGAGCCGCTTAACTCAGCGACGAGTCTTCCGGCAAGGTCAAACACGCGGACTTCGGCAGCCGCCGGATGTGACCGGGTCACCCGAATGTAGCTAATGTCTGCAGTCGGATTCGGCCAGCAGTAGACCCACTCTTCACGGTCGTGCACCTGCGGGCGGCGCGGACCGACGTTGATGATAGACTTCTCGTCTTCAAACTTGAAGCGCTCTGCACTACCCGCGATAACCGGAAGTCGATTCAGTCTGAGAGCAAACTGCGCCGAGTCCTCATATACGGTAACAAACTCTAATGCCGGGTCCTGCAGGTACTGAATCAACTCTCGATTGCCGGACCCCGGTACGGCAACGGGGAATCCGTTAGGTGACGGATCGACATGGAGAGCTACAGAGAGGCGATACTCATCGAAGCCGACGAGATCGGGAGAGCCGTCGGCATCAATATCGACGTAATGCAATGACTCCCGATTCAGACTCGGGATGTCCTCTCGAGGAGCCGAAGCTCTTCCCTCCGGCCCCCCCCCGTCAACAATTCCGTCGGTATCCCAATCGACTTGAGGAGCGATGCACTCCTGTGCATCGCAAAGCAACTCGCCGGTGTCGATCGTGAAATATCCCAGTCCATCGAGCCACACATAGCTTCTGTCGGGCGCATTTACCACGACCGTACTGCCGGTCAGCGATGCGCCTTGGATGCTCCATAGCCGGTGCAGCCCCTCGTCGTTGATCTCGACGCATGCCGTATTGAATGAGGTAGAGACAATAAATCGGTGAGCAGGAAAGGCCTCAACGTTCGTTGAGGACACAGAGGTTCCAATCTCTCCGGGCCCAAAGATTTGGAGGGAGTCAAGGCGATTCGGAAACAGGTCGTAAGCGACAGCCCAGATCGTCCGGTAGTCTTGGTTATCGTGCGTAAATTCAACGGAGAGAAGTCTTGCCTGTCCCGTCTCGGTTTCTGCGGGAAATACATCGAGCAAACTTCTCGGAGCGTCGCTGATCCGACGGGAGATTATCGTCCCCGATGAGTCCTCGATCACTCCGGGTATTCCCCCAATGATCTCTTCTTTTCCGTCTCTGTCTATGTCGACAGCGACAATGGAGCCGGGACGGAGACCGCCTGAAGCGATGAAAGTGTCCGGTCGATCGACAAAACCGATGAACGCGAAACTATCCGAAGACAAACCGGTTCGCTGTGCCACGATTTCCGGAAAGCCATCGCCTTCCAAATCAGCGGTAATATAGACTATACGATCCGTCGAGTCTCTTTTCGGTACCAGCAAATCCGATCCCGGAATCGTCAGCGTCATCCGCGCCTGAAAAGTCATCGTGTCGCTGCGAGTCGAAAAATCCGTGAGCGACAAATAGGTGTAGGCACCGTCGTAGAGTCGAGCAGGAGGAGCGGTGTTGTTTGCGAACTCCACGATGACGCGATTGTTCGCGTCCCGATGATTGCGGTTATCCCGATACCACGCGTCTTCGGCGATGCCGAGTGAAGTACCCGAACCGGCGGAACCGAAGCCAAAGTCGTGACCGATATCCTGCGAACCGTCCGCTTCGACCAGATCCACTCCGCGATGCTCGCGATTGGAGTTCACGGAGTTCGATTCGAGGCCCGCGGCGATAACGTCTTCGTCGATGTGCCAAATCAACAAACCGCTTCCGGGGACACCGATGTCATATTGAGCGGCGCGCACGGCGACCTTGAATCCCTCGTCAACCTCGACAATGTCACCGTCGGTCTCCATGCGCATGCGGCGGCCGTCGCGATCGAAAAGCTCGGCACAGCAGCCGTTGGAATCTGCAGAGGTCTTGCGATTCTCAATCAAGTAATACTCGCGCGGAGTCACCGGAATCCTGCGAACAGGCGAGACGCCGCGCGAAGCATCAATGGCCAATGACCAGGTTGCCGCCGCATCGGCGGTATCATTGTTCAGGATCATGACCTGCGGTGTATCCCAACCGAGATAGCTCCGCGACCACGCATCCGGAGCAGCGGGGACCATCGCATTCACATTTCCCGAACCTTGGTCCATCATGCCCCAGCGACCGACGCCGCTTCTGCCGGTTTGTGTATCAAACAGATCCGGCAGGCCAAGCCAATTGCCAAAGAGCTTTACGGCAATCCCGTTCAGCGATAACTCCACGCCGAAATCGAGCGCTTCCTTTTGATTCTCCGCCTCGGGCAGAATTACGCCACGGGTGACCTCGACGGGGAGTCTACCGCGGTAGCCTTCGAGATCACGGGATGAGATGTAGGCGGACGGAATGTCGAAGGGAGTTTCGTCGTATCCGAAACTGAAGTCCTTTCCCACTCCGGCATGGAAAATAAGAAATGCATCGTACCGGCCATAGTCAATGTCCCCCGTGTTTGAGGCTTCGATGGACTCCACAAACAACTCGACGAGTCGCTGATTGAGCAGCTCCTGATCGGTATTGTAGTTGTAGTGCCACATCGGATTCGGCAGCGTGTATGCCGTATCGAGACCGGGAGGATAAATCGACCATGAACCGATCGTCGTGCGACCGCCGGACAGTGTCGAACAATAGTGGGCGACAAACCGAATGTGGTCGGCGAAGTAGGAACTGTCGTGAGGCCACGGATCGATTCTAAGTGTGTCCGGCCAGAGCGCGCGCTCGTTGAACCGCCCCGTGCCGGAAGTGCCCGTCAATTCATCGGGGACAAACTGCACGCGAATAACACACACCCGAATGGGCTGATCCAGCGGCCACGGAGCCTCGAGGGCCGTTGCCTGAGCCGGCCGTGACAAATCCCAAAGCAACGGAATGCCGAAAGCCATGCCGATCGGCAAGGTCATCAAGCACGCGGCCAGAGCGAATTTCACGCGGTTAGAGTTCCACCGAGAGTGAATAGCGCATCGTATCCGTAAGCGGGTGATTCGTACCGGCCGTCAAATAGCTGAAATCAAATCGGTACGAACTGTACTTAAGAGATACGCCGAAGGTGTAGGGAAAGACCTTTCCAAGCTCGTCATTCCAATAGCCTGCGCGCAGTCCCACCAGCGTTGAGTACCAGTATTCCGCGCCGATATTCCAGATTAACGACGGTACGAGATCGCCGTCGCCCCATGCGCTGAAAAGAGCTTCATAGAACTCGTCGGAGCGTCCGAACTTGTCACGCTTCACGAGTTCTTTGTTGATATCGGAGGCAATCGTGAGCTTGTTGTATTCCTGATCGACGATGCGATAGGCGAATCCGACTTTCAGATTTGTCGGGAGCGGGTCTGCCTGTGCGCGGTCGATGTACGAAACTTTCGGACCCATATTGGAAAGATTTGCGCCCAGTGAGAGCCCGCGCAGGAACGGAGTCTTATAGAGCACGCCAAGATCCGCCGCAACCGCAGTCGCCGTTCCGCTGCCGGCTTCCTGACCCGCACCGGTGGGCGACAGACTGCTGTAGACGAGCTTCAAACCAATGCCGGTCGCAAAATAGCGATTGATTTGCGCGCCGTAGGTTCCGGTTACGGCGATTTCATAAGAGGAAAACGTGCCGAGGTCGCGGGCGTTTTCGTCGGTCCGCTGCGTCTCGCCAAGATTGAGGAAGATTACATTGCCGCCGAAGGTTCCCCATTCCGGCACTTCATACGTCCCACTGACGTACGCGTAATAAAGATCGGACAGATTAAACTGCGGCAGCCAACGAACGTACATCATCGTGAACTCACGACCGTGCTGGAAGCCGAGCCCCGCCGGATTCCACCACGTCGCGGTGGCATCGTCGGATATCGCGACGAATGCTTCTCCCATGCCCGCAGGACGCGCGCCGGGAGCGATTTTCAGGAAGAGGAGCGTGGCCTGACTGACGCTGGCGGCGTTGGCCGGAATCGCGGCGCAACACATCGCCGCGAGAAGGACTCCGAGGGTGAGTTTTTTCATGGTTTCTCCTATCTAAATCGACTATTGAATTCGAGAGTAGCCGGGTCTTGCTCAGCGCATGATCACAAGTTTTCCCGTGGCCTCGGCTGAGTGTCCGTCTTCGTGATTGGCCCGCACGCGGAAGAAGTAGACACCATTTGCCAGTGCGTGACCCTCGCGATCCCGCCCGTCCCACGGGTGGTCGGAGTTGCTGTTGAAAGCGGGACCGCGAGTGCCAAGCCCGCTCTGCTCGTAGACGAGCTTGCCGGAAAGAGTGAAGATCTTGAGGCTCACATCGCGAGTGCCGTCTTGCGTCAGAAAATATGTGAAATACGTCTCGCCGGTCATGGGATTCGGCCAATTCAGAAGATCGCGGATGCCGTATCCGGCCTCTCCCGATTCGCCCACACTGAACGTGAGACTTGCCTGATTGAGATTATTGAAAGAGTCCCATGCCTCAATCACCAGGCGGTGTTCCCCCGTGCTGAGCGGCCCGATCTCTTTTTCGAGAAAACCTTCGGTGTGGCTGTCCAAAGTGTAATTGAAGAAGGGCGTCAGGTCCTCGGTCAGTGCGTCGTCGATCCTGACGGTAATGCGGTGACCGACTTCCGCGGAAAGATTCAATCCGGAACTGTCGAGAAGTGAAACGTGCAGTTTGGGATTCGGGCTCACGACGTCGCCTGATCGGAATGACGGCACTTCCAGCCACATACCGATCTCAGGCGGGATTGAATCCGTCAGTTGTGCGGCATGCGCGGCGACCAGCAGCGGTCCGACAACTCCGATGCCGTCGGCTGAATCCTCGTCAGCTTCACCCTTGCCGTAGAAATACAGACTCGCTTTGGCATCTGTGCCGCCGTAGCGAACATCTCGTGGAATCCGGAAGGCAACGGAGAACCGGCCGTCCGTAATTGTGGCCGTGCCACGGAAGATCGCGTTGCCGAGCAACCGGATGTATTGCGGTGCACGATTCGATTCGCCGTTGCACCAATAGTGAGCCACCGAATCTTCCGTGTCGAACACTCGAACTTCGACAATCCCCTGAAAGTCCGACCAGATTTCGCTGCAACTATCGTCGCGGGAAATCGCGCCGTCGAGATGGAAGAGAGCAAGCGCCTGCAACGAGTCTTCTCTTGGTGAGGCGCAGGCGAAATGCTCCGGTGTAGCGAGGCGAAGCGCCGGATCGCCAATGATGTGATAGCGGTCATTGGATTCGGCGAACGGTTTGGCGGCCAGCAGCGCATCGCCGAAACTCCGGCGACGCTCCAATCCCGGCAGAAACAGGTCCGAGTAGAAGGCCGCAGTGAAGGTGTTGTTCTGCCCCACGCCCGTGACACGAGTCGCTGCGACCGAGGCGATGCAGCCGTTCTCACCATCCGCAAGCAAGACTTCCGGGAAACATCGGGAAACCGGCAAATCGAATTTCGCCCACGAGCAGGTTGCCGCAACATACAAAGGCCACATCCGCGGGCACTCCAACAAGCCCTTGTCGCGGTCCATCACGAAAAACTGCTCGTCTGCCCAAATTTGCGGATTGCCGTGACCGGCATAATGAACGATTAACGTGCCTTGATTGATAGTCTCAATCAAGTCGCGAGTGGCATCTGGCTTTGTCCGGCCGCCGGGCGTAGCGCGGAACGGATAGAGCGATTCGTAAACTTTCTTGAAGGTGAACGATTCGGGAAGAATCTGGTTGATCAAAAGTTCGTTCTGGCCGATGTGAAACGTCTCGGGCGCCGACGGACAACTGGCGTCCTTGTACTCATCGTCCGCGACAAAGGTCGCGGTGTTCTTCCACGGATTGTACAGCGGATGTGTTGCGTACTGAATCGTCTTTTCCACAGCATTCGCGACCTCGAATTCACTCTGTAGAGGCCAGCGACCCGTGAGAATTTGAGGAAGGTTGCCGCCGCCGAATTCAGCGAAGAAGTCGTCGGTGCACTGATCGCCGTTCTCGTAGACCACCATCCAGTTGC
>CAZGVT010000157.1:0-7425 GCA_964529255.1 uncultured Alphaproteobacteria bacterium
TGACCGTCTCCATCTGCGCCTTGACTTGCTGCGCGATATTTCTCAGCTCATAGAGATTGCTTCCGAATATCTTCACCGCCAGTGCCGCTTGCGTGCCGCTGAGCATGTGATCGATTCGGTGCGAGAGCGGTTGACCAATACTGATCACCGTACCCGGAACGTCGCTCAGCAATTCACGCAGCTCGCGGAAGACTTTTTCTTTGTGAAATCCTTCCGGCTTCAACCGAACTTCAAGCTCCGTCTGATTGCTGCCGAAGGAGTGCTCGTCCAGCTCGCCCCGACCGGTGCGGCGCGCCACGGAAATCACCGCCGGATGCGACATCAATTTTCGTTCGACAAGCGCGCCCATGTCGCTGGATTCCGCGAGGGACGTGCCCGGCGGCGTGATCGCAATGATCGTCGCCGATCCTTCGTTGAACTCGGGAAGAAACGACTGCCCAAGTTGTGTGTACACAATCAGCGCAACGACAATCAACGCAAACGACGATGCAATGACCCGGTTGCCGTGCTTCAGTGCCCACTCCAGCGCCGGGCGGTAGCTGCGTTTTAATCTACGCACCACCCAGGTCTCCTGATGCGCCGACGTCTGTTTCATCCGCGGCAACAAGTAGAGACTCAACGCGGGAACAATCGTCACGGCAACCACCAATGACGCAAACACGGAAATGACAAAGGCAAACCCCAGCGGCAACAACAATCGCCCTTCGATTCCCGACATGAAAAACAACGGCGCAAACACTGCAATGATGATAAACGTGGCGATCACCATTGGCTGGCGGATTTCATTTGACGCGTCAAAAATGACCGGTAATGAAGCTCTCCGCCGTTCTTCGGGCAAAGCACGATTCTCGCGCAATCGGCGATACACATTCTCAACGTAGATGATCGCATCGTCCACCAGCACACCGACGGCGATCGCCATGCCGCCAAGCGTCATCGTATTGACGGTCAGACCCATCCAGTACATGGCAAGGACCGCCAGGATCAGAGACAACGGAATTGAAATGAGGCTGATAAACGTTGTGCGCAGGTTGGCAAGGAACAGAAGCAGGATGATCGTGACCAGAATCGCGCCGTCACGCAAGGCGTCGACGACATTGTGAATGCTGACTTCGATGAAATCCGCCTGTCTGAAGACGTGATTGTTGATCTCCACGTCCGCGGGTAATCGCGGCTGCATATCCTCAATCATCGCATCCAGTCGCTCGGTCAGTTCAAGCGTGTTGGCATTCGGCTGTTTCTGAATGGAGAGTATGACCGCGTCACGGCCGCCGACGGATGAAGTGCCCAAGACGGTTCCGGCGCCAATCCGCACGTCGGCTACATGCTCGACGAGGATTGGACTTCCCTCCCGCACCGCAACGACCGCTCGCTTGAGATCGTCGATTGCTTCAATGCGCCCGATGCCGCGAATCAGATATTCATTGCCGCTCGCGACAAAGAATCCGCCTGTTGAGTTTAAATTTGCCTTGCTTACGGCCTCTTGAAGTTCGTCGAGACTGATTTGATACGCCGCCAGCCGCTCCGGACTCGCAAGCACCTGGTACTGCTTGCGTTCGCCGCCGATGGCCACGACTTGCGATACACCTGAGATCGCCAGCAATCGCCTGCGTAAAATGTTGTCTGCAAACGAGCGCAATTCCATCGCCGGAAGCGAATCGCTGGAGACGCCTACCAGCATGATCTCACCCATCAACGAAGACACCGGAGCGAGCATGGGCGGGTCCATTCCCGGCGGTAACAGACTGAGCACCGATTGCAGCTTTTCCGCCACAATCTGTCGCGCCTGAAACACGTCCGTGCCCCACTCAAACTCGATCCATATCACAGCTAATCCGGTCGCAAGCGATGATCGAACTCTCCGCACTCCCGATGCGCCGTTCATGGCCGTCTCGATCGGAAACGCGACGAGGGTTTCGACTTCCTCGGGTGCCATGCCGTGTGCGTCTGCAAGAATTGTTACGGAGGACGCCGTCAAGTCGGGGAAAACGTCAACCGGCAAACTGAAAGTTACGAAATAGCCGAGCACCAGAATCAGCACCGAGGCGAGCAAGACAATAAATCGATTCTCCAAAGAGAACCGTATGATTTTTTCAAACATGGTTCTCTTCCTTAATGAGCGTGACCGGCATGGCCTGCGTCGGCCGCGCTGATCTTCAACGATGCAAGCCGGACTTTATATGCGCCGTTGACAACGACTCGCTCGCCCGCTTCTAATCCGTTCGTAATTTCGACGTAGCCTTCGTCCTTTGCGGCGGTCTGCACGACCCGTCTTGCAAACTCTTCGCCGCCGATCTGTACGTAGACCACCGGAGTGCCATCCTCATCGAGGATCGAGGATTCGGGCACCGCAAGCGCCTCACGCGACGAGCGCGTTTTCAAATAAACCTGTGCAAAGCTGCCCGGGCGGAAATTGGCTTCCGTGTTTCGCAGCTCGAATATCACCGGGACTCTTCGCGTTACCGGGTCGAGCAACGTGCTCACCGTAACAAGCCGGCCGCCCAAGTCAGACACACGATAAAGCACGTCCGATCCGCTTAAGGTAAACGTCGCATCGCTGACTTGATCCAGTTTGCTCGACTCGGAGGCCGGGACTTGCACTTCCAGCCAGATTCGCGATGGATCGATGATATTAAAAAGATGCTCGCCCGTCTCGACGTGTTGCCCATAGCGCAGATGAATGTCGGTAATCACGCCGTTCGCCGGAGCACGCAAGTGGAAGTAATCGCTTTCGGCGAGTAGCGAGTCGAGATCCGAATCCGTGCCGCCCAGTGCGCCGCGCACGCGGCTGCGCTTGTTTTCGAGTTCCAGCCGCGCTTCATCACGCCGCCTTTCAGAGACGGCTCCCTCGTCAGCCAGACGGCTGACACGATCATACTCCGATTTCGCCAGCCGGAAGTCATTCAGCAATTGCGTCCACCCACTTCCCGGCCCGCCGGATGGAGCAATGCGTGCCAGGACTTCACCCTTCGATACTTGTTGACCCGGACGCACGATTCCATGCAGCGGATCGGGCATCAAAACGCCGTCAAAGGGAGCGAATACCTCCGCTTCGCCGACGCCCGCGGCTTTAATCTCGCCCAGTGCCCTGATGTTATCCGAGAGCGTGCGCCGGCTGATCGCTTGCGTCGCAAACTCCACTTGCCATTGCTGCTCTTTCAGAAAGGTCACCGGATCCGTGGAGGGCTCACCGGCGTGTTCGTCGTGAGCATGTTCTGCGCCGGTTGTGGCCACGACGTGCACGTTGCTCAGACGCACGCGCTGAGTCCGGTCCGACCTTGTCAATGCAAACGTCACCTCATAGTCACCCGCGACCGGTGCGGTGAGAGGAATGTCGTAGATTCCGGGCCGGACGGGTTGATTCGCTGTCCTGCGCAGCAGCTCTCTGCCGTTTTGAACAAGCGTTGCCGTAAGCGTGCCTTCGGTCACCGGCTTGAACGTAAGCAGATCCGTCAAGTGAACGATCAACTCGATCTCAGTGCCGCTGACAAACTCGCTCCACTCCACAAACAGCTCAAGACTGTCCTGCCAAACCGTCGCAGAGTGACCTCCTTCCGCATGGTGGTGATCATCATGCGCGTCAAGATCTGATTCCGGCTTGCTCTTGCATCCAGCGAAAAGAAGTAACGCAATCGCAACAGTCAGTCCGATGGAATATAGATGTTTTATCATGCCTATTGCTCCAGGGGTTCAAGGCCGCACACCCGCCGCAAATCCGCGCGAGCCACAGCCAGTGAATTTCTTAGTGAGAGTGCCGCATCTTGCGCTTCGATTCCGGTTCGCAAGGCATCCACAAGTTCAAGCGCGCTCAATTCGCCTTCGAGATACAACCGCACGCCGCGGCCCATGTTCATAATGGCGCTGTCGGCGAGTGAAATGTCCGCCGGAGGTTGCAGACGATTCACAAGCTGAAATTGCCGGTACGCAGAGCGAACTTCGTGTTCGATCAGGCGGCGATTACTCTTGCTCCGGTATTCCGTCTGCGCATACTCCGCACTTGCCACGTTCCGCTCGCTGCGGCGCTGATTCCACAACGGAATCTCAAGTTCACCCTCCACATACAGCCCTCCCGGACCGGGATCGACCATCTTGTTCCCAAAACCCAAAGAGAAATCCGGGAGCTGATTCCAGCGCGATTGAGACAAGGCATGCCGTGCGGCTTCCAATTGCATTGTTGCACCTCTGAGCGCCGGTCGCTGATTCACAGCAGTGCGCAGCGCCTCATCCTCCGAAGCAAACGGTGCGGCGGGCGGCATCATCAACTCAACATTCGAAATTTCCTCTGCCGGTAGTCCCGTCAACTGCACGAATTCAGCCATGGCAACAACCAGTTGGCCGCTCAGCGCCTGTTTGCGATGCTGCAACTGAAGCTGTTCGAGCAAGAATCGTTGCTCATCGTACGGCGCAATGTCACCAACTTTCAGGCGGGCGGTAGCCGCTCTTGAAAGCTGCTCTGTCTGAACAAGCACGGTATCCATCAACCGGCTTTGCCGGCGCAATCGATCGCACTCGTACGCTTGATGAATGACCCTGACGACGAGTTCGCGCCGGGCTTCCACATAGGTCAATTGCGCCGCATCGTATTGGGCCATGGTCGCAGCGCGGCGTGAAGGCTGTGACCACAGAAATCCCAAATGCTGCCGTACGCCGATGACACTTTCGGTTGTGCCTTCCGCATCATCGAGAGATTCCTGACTGCCGAACAAAGCAGGGTTAGGAAACGCGCGTGAGCTTGTGTACGCAGCGCGGGCGAGAGCCAGCTCTGCGCGCGCGTTTGCGAGAACGGGTGAAGTTGAATCGAGTGAAGTGATGACCTGATGCAGCGTGAGCGCACCAGGGTCGGCAAAGGAGGGAGAAACGGGGAGAAAAATAAAAAACGCTCCGAGCAGGAGCGTCAACCAAAAAAGTTGATTCGGCATTCCTGTACTCCGGGTTCAACATGAGTGTGCCGTACCTTAGAAAGATACGGAGTTGTCCTATGGTTGAATCAGGAGTACAGCCGGGGCGGTCGTTCTATCGTGGGGAGGTAGGTGAGGAAAGGTGAACTGATATGGACATACTGCGCGATGGTCGTCGGCAGCAGATGAACTTCGTGCGTACTCGGCAAGACTGCGAATCCGGCAACATGGCAGAGACAACCGCAATGCGAATCATCGTGGTGGGCATCACCGTTTTCGGAGTGTTCGGCATCGGCGCGCGTCGTCGTCGTGTGATCCTCTTCGCAGGCGTGACCGAACTGCCCGATCACGGGAGATCCGACGATCAGCAGACACATTGCGCCTGCCAAAAGATATGAACTGATCCGAATCAGCAATATTGTCCGGTTTCTTGCCATTACTCGCATTGAAACGTCAATCCAGCAGCTTATGTTCCGGGTGCCTTCCTCGCACGACTCTGCCAGCCACCCGATCCTGCATTGGGGAACACCGGATTCCGGTGTCACGAAGGAGGGAAAAACACTCCCAATTGACAACCTTAGACCATACTCGCGCTGCGAGGCGCGGAGTCAGCAACTGCTCATGAGCGGTTTAAATAACTAAATTTTATCGGTTTACACTATTCGTCAGGGGTTGAATCTCAAGCCCTTTTTTTGTATCTTATGATGCTAAAGTCGAATTGGGCGACAGGAACGCCCGCCGGTCGACATCCTATCCCAACGAGTTCCAACTTTTCTGATTCCCCCGCAGGAGATTATCCCATGGCCACCACGGTAACGAAGAGACCCACGGCAAAGGCCGACAAGCCCAAAACCAACGGCAAGATGCAGCAGAGCTACCCTTTCAAGCACGACACGAAGAAATATCAGAATTTCATCGCCGGACAGTGGTGCGATCCCACCAATGGCGACTTCATCGAGAATCGAAATCCGGCTAACAAGGAAGATCTGATCGGCACGTTTCCGCACAGTCCGAAAGAGGATGTGGATCGAGCCGTAAAGAGCGCGCAAAAGTTTTTCAAAACCTGGCGCCTCGTGCCCGCTCCGCACAAAGCGAAGATGTTCTACAAGCTCGTGGACATTCTCACCGAGCGCAAGGAAATGTACTCGTTTCAGATGACGCGCGAGATGGGCAAGCCGATATTCGAGACGCGCGGCGACGTGCAAGAGGGCATCGATACCGCGATGTATGCCGTGGGCGAAGGTTTCCGGTTGTTCGGCAAAACCGTCCCCAGTGAACTGCCCAACAAGTTCAACATGACCGTGCGTTTTCCAATCGGTGTGTGCGGGCTGATCACGCCGTGGAATTTCCCGATGGCCATTCCCACGTGGAAGATCTTCCCGGCGCTGATGTGCGGCAATACAGTGGTGATCAAGCCTGCCGAAATTACGCCGCTCTCGGTCCACAATCTGGTCGAAGCGATTCTGGATGCGGGCTTCCCTCCGGAAGTTATCAATCTCGTGCACGGTTCGGGTTCACAGGTTGGCGCGCACATGGTGACGCACCCCGATGTTCCCGTGATTTCCTTTACCGGTTCGTCGGCGGTTGGCAGAATGATCGGCAAGAATGCCAGCGGCATGCTGAAGCGAGTCTCCATGGAGCTGGGCGGCAAGAACGCGCAAATCGTGATGAACGACGCTGATTTGGAACACGCCGTCGACTGCGCCATCTGGGGCGGTTTCGGCACGACCGGGCAGCGCTGCACGGCTTCTTCGCGAGTGATTGTCGAAGAAGGTGTCCACGATGAGTTCGTGGAGATGTTCATCAAGGCCGCAAGGAAACTCAAGATCGGCTACGGCAATGATTCCGGCGTGACCATGGGACCGTGCGTGTCCGAAGAGCAGCGAAAGACCGTGATGCAGTATGTCGAGATCGGCAAGAATGAGGGCGCGCACTGCGCTTACGGCGGCAAGTCGCTGACCAAGGGCGAACACGCGAACGGATTTTTCCACGAACCAACGATCTTCACCGAGTGCAAGCCGAAGATGCGCATCTGTCAGGAAGAGATTTTCGGGCCGGTCGTCTCCGTCATCAAGGCCAAGAACTTTGACGATGCGATCAAGATTTGCAACGACATCGAATACGGCCTGTCGAGCGCGATCTTCACCAAGGACATTGATCAGGCCTATCGCGCCTTCCGCGACATTGAAACCGGAATCACCTACGTGAACGCGGCCACGATCGGCGCGGAAGCGCACATGCCGTTCGGCGGAATGAAATCCACCGGCAACGGCCACCGCGAAGGCGGCTGGGAAGCTTACGAATTCTATTCAGAAACCAAAACGCTGTACGTCGACTACTCGGGCCGTCTGCAACGAGCGCAAATCGACGATTGATTCCGGCGCGGTGCCCTCACCCCGCCGGAATCGGAACATGCTCCGCAGGCACAAAGTTCGATTTCGCCTGCAGCATTCACTTTACATCGCCGAGCGGGGTGCCCTCACCCCGCCGGAATCGGAACATGCTCCGCAGGCACAAAGTTCGATTT
>CAZGVT010000158.1:0-7503 GCA_964529255.1 uncultured Alphaproteobacteria bacterium
TTGCGCTCGAGATCGATCCTCGGCATGACGTACTAGCTCGACAGAAAGTCCGCGATCTGGTCCTCGGTCAGTACTCCGAGCTTGCCCAGCTCGGTGACCACGGAATTTCCCGAGTCCTTCTGTCTCGACTTAAAAAGAAGAAACGTCTCCTGCGAGATCAGATTATTGTTGAGGAGCAGTGTGGGAATTCGGGAACTCATGTGGCTTTTAGCATTGGCGACGTTGCGACGAGCTTGCAATGTGCGATGGCTTCCCCTCGCGTTTTGCAAAGCGCGTGCCACGTTGGAGTCGTTTTGCAATGCCGCGTGCTGCAAAAAAGCATGGCCCGGTGTGTTACACCGGGCCATGCTGCGGAATTCCGACACTATGAAACTGGTTGCTTACCCGCTGTGTCGGATCACTAATATATCTCCGTCCTTCACACAATACTCCCTGCCTTCAAGCCTGACCAGGCCCTTGGCTCGGCACCCCGCATAACCCTGCTCCCGTACAAAGTCGTCGTAGTGGACCACTTCTGCACGGATAAATCCGTGCGCGAGATCCGTATGTATGACTCCGGCAGCATCGAGGGCGGTGCTTCCCTTGGGGATCGGCCAGGCACGAGACTCTTTGTCACCGGTGGTTAAAAAACTCTGAAGGCCAAGCAGGTGAAAACTCGCTTGAAGAACGCGATTTCGTGCTAGATCCGTCACCCCAAGATCGGCCATAAAAGCCGTGCGGGCCTCGTCATCGAGCGACGCGATTTCGGATTCCACCTGTGCCGACAAGATAATCGCCTCGATGCCATGCTCTTGCAGAGATGCGTTCAGAGTGTCTATCGTCTTCAACATGGCGGACAGATTGGTCTCCTCACAGTTCACGACGGCAAGAATCGGTTTTTCGGAGAGGAATTGGTATCCGCGCAACAGGCGCTTCTCGGCCGCCCCCATGTCGAGGGTCCGCAATGGTTTGGAACCTTGAAGGTGCTCATTTGCACGATGCAGCAATTCAGCCTCGTGCTTCTCTTCCGCTGAAGACGCCTTTACGCGTCGCTGCTTCTCCAGCCGCGATAGCTTTGACTCGAGGATTACCAGATCCGAGAAGATGAGCTCGTCCTGAATCGACAGGAGATCCCGCTGCGGACTCAATTCCCTGCCGGCGGATTCGGCACCGAATGCGCGTAAGACGACCAGCAGTGCGTCCGCTGTCTTTACTCCATGCTGAATCGCCGAGGCAAACCATTCCGATTTGCTTCCTCCCTGCTCGATTCCCGGCGTATCTACGTACTCAACCGTGACGTAGACTCTCTTCTTGGATGCTGAAAGATCCGCAAGCGTGTCGACCCGAGGATCGGGGACGAACGTGACGGCGTGTTGAACTTCGTGCTTGAAGCCGGCATTGGGATCAGGCGTTGTGTTCGCAAGCAGGTGAAACGTTATGGTTTTGCCGGACTGCGGAGGTCCGATGATTCCGATGTTCACAGGATAGTCAGAGGGTTAGAGACTTGAATTTGGAATTATGGTTGGATCAAGCAACTTCGCTTCCTTCCGTGGCGAATCGTGATAGATAATCATCCGGCGTTCGCGTACTCGAGCTTATGGGCGTAGCGCCGGCTGAATCTGCTTTGCAGCGCGGGATAGCGGCGAAGCTCCGGGTCCATCGCCACAAGCTCAGTTGCGCGCCCATGGGCGAATTCGAGAAGCTCTTGATCTTGCACCGGATTGCTGTATCGAAGGTCGAACTCTCCGCTCTGCCGCGTGCCGAAAAATTCGCCGGAGCCGCGAAGCTCAAGGTCTTTTTCCGCGATCACAAAACCGTCGTCCGATTCAACAAGCGCCTTCAGCCGTGCGTCGGCTTCGGCGGTCATCCGCGGCCCGGGCAGCATAATGAAGTAGCCTTTCTGGCCCCTGCGACCAACCCGTCCCCGCAGTTGGTGCAATGCCGCGAGCCCAAAGCGCTCCGCATTTTCGATTAGCATTACTGTTGCTTCCGGAACATCTACGCCGACTTCGATAACCGGCGTCGCCACGAGAATCGGCGTCTCTCCGGAACGAAATCTGGAAAGCGCCAGAGCCTTCTCTTCGATTTTCATCCGGCCATGAAGCAATCCGACTCTGACGGCTTTCAAAGGACCGCTACTCACGCGAAGGTGATAGTTGACTACAGACTCAGTATCGACTTTCTCCGACTCCTCAATCAGCGGGCACACGATGAATACGCGATGACCGCGTTGTGCTTCCTCGACCAGAAACTTATATATCTTCGGTCGGTCGACTTCCGTTCTCACCACCGTGACGATTTGCCGGGCACCACCCGGAAGTTCCCGGAGCGTTGAAACGTCCAGATCCCCCACCTGAGCCAGGCGAAGCGATCTTGGAATGGGCGTCGCGGTCATGAGCAGCAGGTGTGGGCGAATCCCCTTGGAATGCAGAGCAGCTCGCTGTTCGACTCCGAAACGGTGCTGCTCGTCGATTACAACCAAACCGAGCTTCGAAAACTCAACTTTGTTCTGGATCAGGGCGTGGGTTCCGACAACAATTTGAGTCGCTTCGTTCGCAATGGACTGCAGGACATCGTAGCGCTCTCGCGCGGGCTGTTTGCCGCGAAGCAGCCTCACTGAAAGGCCCGCTGCCGCAGAAAGGTCAAGCAGACGCTGCGCGTGCTGAGACGCCAGCAGTTCTGTCGGAGCCATCATGACCGACTGGTATCCGGCATCGGCAGCCATGGCCATTGCCAGCAACGCGACGGTCGTTTTTCCCGTACCGACTTCGCCTTGCAACAGCCGGCGCATGGGAATGCCGCTTTGCAGGTCGTGCCTAATCTCGCTCAGGACTTGCTTCTGCCCTTCCGTAAGCTGAAACGGCAGGGCGTCAAGCGTTTTTCTGGTTAGCGGGCCGATATGATCAAATGTTGCATTCCCCGGTGACGTCCGGTTCTTCTCCCGCAACATCGCAAACAGAAGCTGTTGCATGAACAGCTCCTCATAGCGCACCCGCTTCCAAGCGCTATTCAGCTCGGCCGTCGAATCGGGAGAGTGGATCTGACGAAGGGAGTCGAATCGAGTCAAAGCATTGATCTGCAGCAAGTCGTTGAGGGGTAGATACTCTTCGAGATCCCCGCTTGCGATGCGCAGCGCTTCGACCATGATCTGGCGAAACAATCGACTCTCCAGGCCGACTTTCTTCAAGGCCATACCGCCCGGGTAGAGCGGAATTATTCTTCCGGTATTGAATAGTTCGCGGTCGCCATCGTCGCCCAGGCGGTCGATGGCGGGATGAACGAATCGCTTGCTTGCGGCCTCTTCAATCGTCCCCGAGGCGGCGATCCACTCGCCTTCCTTGAGCTGACGGCTCCAGTATGAAGTGCCTTGGAACCAGACGCACTCCAAGAGTCCACTGCCATCATTTAGACCAACGGCAAGCCACTCCTTGCCGCGTCGACTCTTCATCAGATTCGCGTATTGAACTTCACCAACTACAGTCAACTCGTGCTCCGTAAGCCGCACATCCGCAATGCGGACAATATGCGAACGGTCGATATATTTCCGGGGATAGAATTCGAGCAAGTCTCCCAACGTGCGGATACCGAATTCAACAAGAGCACGCTGCCGGTAACCGCCAATCATTCGGACGACGGTCACCGGCCGCGAAAGCACCGGAAGATCCGAGTAATCTTCCGCGTTCTTACCGGTTGCGGATGGTATAGGTGAGGAGGACTTCCGTGTCCGGTTCACAGGGCACCGTAAACTCTACCTTGTTCGCAGATACTTTTTTTGCGGCGAGACTGGAGCGTGTGACTTCCCAGTCTCCCCAGGAATAGTCCACGACCACGACTTCAATGCTCTCCTTCTTGCGATTCCTTAATTTCACTTCCCAGTCGGTTTCGCTGACACGATCAGTAATCCGGCGGTAGTCGCGTTGAGTCCGTTCAACGGCGACATCAAAGACTTTCCCGACCTTAACACGCAACTTCTCATCCGGTGGTGTGTGTTTCACGCGGTCTTCCCCGATGAACTCCTCGCCGCCATCCGATGATCGCTGATAGACTCGAACCAGTCCGGCGGGAATCGGCATGCCAAGGCCATTTGATTTCTTATTCTCAAACTCTACGGAAACGCCGACATTGTCGTTATCCCGCTGAGGATCGAACTCGTAGAGCTTTTTCAGAGCGAGACTCGTGCTCGGGAAAAGGCTCACCTGCTTCGTCTGATTGTTCAGAATCGTCGCCGGACGCTGCAGTGTGTACAGATGATACTCGAAGAACGACTCTTCCTTAAATTGGGGCGCGGCCGACTTCATCATGGCGACATCCGCTCTTGCGAGACCGTCGACGGCAAACGCGCGTTCTTGGCGCACCCGGTTCGGCTCGCCGGCAATCAGTTTCAATTGAGCCTCTTTGAACGATGTTCCGCAATGATTGTTCAGCGTAACCCATGCGTCAAGGTCGCCATGATCATTTGCTTGATTCAAGAGCAGGACATAGTCCGCCCGCCAGGAAAGCCCACCGGTCAGATAGGCAATCTCGGTCTCCTTTGATCCGCCGGACTCGCTCTCAACCAGCCAATTCAGCGTTGGCTTGGTAATCAGACCTTCCGGCAGGCTGGGGTATCGAATGTCCGTAGCCTTGTCCGTCAAGAGACTTCGTAGAGCGCCGTCCGGCAGACGAAGAACGATTTGCGCCCCTGAGGAACCCGTTCCGAACGAAAGCAACGTTCCGCGAGTTGCGTTGCCACTCTCATCGACGACTTCGATTTCCTGGTCCACGTACTTCTGAAGGAGCTTGTCAGGTGAAACAAGATCGTAATCGAAATTCTGCTCCAGCATCTCAACCCCGTTCGCCGAGAAATGCACGGACGTCGCATCGATCTGGGCGGACACATCCTGAAAACTCACGGCGCCCCTGCCCTGCTTGAATTGAAGTTCGCGAGTATCCCGTACGAGAGCAAGGTTCTCGTTATAGATGGTCACGGACACGCCGGTCTTCGCCGCAAGCGAACTCGCGACGATGTGCATGGCGAAAACGGCCAGATATACGTTTTTCATGATTTTCCTCCGATAGCTCTCACTTCGACCAAATAGGTTTGGACTTTTTCAAGAGCATGCTTCAGGTCTGCGAGTTTTTGCCGCTCGGCTTCGACGATATCGCCCTTGGCTCCGCGCACGAATTGCGGATTCGCCAGCCGGGCCTCGGCTCCGCCGACAAGTTTGGTCAATCGTTCAAGCTCTTTTGCCAGCCGATTGAGTTCGGCAGCCGGATCGATGACGCCAACGAGCGGTACGAAAATTTCGACTCCGTGCACCACCGCCGATGCGGTTCCCGATGGTTTGCTCTCTATAGGCTCAAATTTGTCGAGTCCGGCCAATCTTACCACAAAGGGTGAAAATTGCCTGAGGAAGTCATTTTGTTCCTCCGTGCCGCCCTTCCAAAGTGCGGAGATGCGGGTGTTTCGTTGAATCTGCAATTCACCGCGAATGTTCCGCAGGGAGCCGATCGTATCCTGAAGCAGTTTGAATTCGTCTTCGACTGCCGGTGAAATTAGCTCTGAAACCGGGAGAGGATACGGGGCGAACATCAAACTCTTCTGCTCCAGAGAGTGCGGGGAAAGCCGCCGCAAGTGGAGGTAGATCTCCTCCGTAAGGAAAGGCATAAACGGGTGCAACAACCGCAACGCTCCCTCGAGTAGTGAAAGCGCGAATCGTAGCACTTCCTCGCGCGACCGCCGATCGCTGCTTGACAGGCGCGTTTTGATCAGCTCAAGATACCAGTCGCAGTAGTCATTCCAAATGAACGAATAGATCCTGCGAGTACACTCCGCAAAACGAAAGTCTCCGAGGCAATCGTTGACCTCTTCCGCCGTGGAGTGGAACGCGGAAAGAATCCAACCATCCATCAACTCCGCCGGCGGCTTTTCAACGGCTTCGATACGTGAAAACTCGAATTCCACTCCCTCTTCAGGCAGATTCATGAGGAGAAAGCGACAGGCATTCCAGATCTTGTTTGCAAAATTCCGCCCGTAATCGCACATGTCCGTGCCAAAGCGAACGTCACCTCCGTGCGGGGTGATCGAGACCATCGTAAATCGCAGGGCATCTGCACCGTACTCGGCGATCATGTCGAGCGGATCGGGGGAATTGCCAAGCGATTTCGACATCTTCCGTCCCTTCGCATCGCGCACGATACCGTGGAAGTAAACATCGCGGAACGGCTCGACAGCCATCACTTCTTCCGTGGAGATCATCATTCTCGCGACCCACAGAAAGATGATTTCCGGCGCGGTGACCAGCACGGCAGTCGGATGAAAATGACGAAGGTCATCGGTGTCATCCGGCCAGCCCAGAGTAGTGAAAGTCCATAGCCATGAGGAAAACCAGGTATCAAGTACGTCCTCGTCTTGAATGAACTGCCGCCCGCCGAACTCCGGAACTGTATTCGGATCGCTCAACAAGCAAACCGGCTCTCCGGTTGAACTGTCATACCAAATCGGAATACGGTGGCCATACCACACCTGGCGCGATATACACCAGTCGCGCACATTCTCCATCCAATGGAAGAAAGTCTTTTCCCAGTGCTTCGGATGAAAGCGTACGCGTCCATCTCGCATGGCGGCAATTGCGGGTTGAGCCAAGTCCTTCATCCGCACGAACCATTGCTCGGAAAGCAAGGGCTCGATGACCGCCCCGGTGCGCTCGCTGTGACCCACGGCATGTGAATAGGGTTCCACTTTCTCCAGAAGCCCAAGCGACTCGAATTCCTCGACAACTGCTTTGCGACAATCCTCGCGTGTCATTCCCCTGAAGCGCTCGGGCACGGCATCAGTCATCCTTGCATCCATGCCAATCACATTGATCATCTCGATAGGGTGCCGCTGCGCAATTTCAAAGTCGTTCGGATCATGGGCAGGAGTGACCTTAACGCAACCCGTGCCGAATTCCCGATCCACGTAATCGTCGAAGACAATCGGTATCTTCCTGCCTACCAGCGGAAGCGCAACGCTTTTCCCGCGTAAATGCAGATAACGCTCGTCAGCGGGATTGACGGCAACTGCAGTATCGCCGAGCATCGTCTCGGGTCGCGTTGTCGCAACCACAAGATAACCGCCGCCATCGCTTAGCGGATAGCGAAGGTGCCACAGGCTGGATTGCAAAGTTCGCATCTCGACCTGTTCATCCGAGAGTGCCGTTTGACTTACCGGATCCCAATGGACAATACGCCTGCCTTTGTAAACGAGTCCTTTGTCATAAAGCCGTTTGAAGATCGTCAACACGGCATGAGAATAATTCGCATCCAAAGTAAAGCGTTGACGGGACCAGTCGCACGACGCTCCGAGCTTGCGGATTTGTTTCAGGATGATTCCACCATGCTTTTCGACCCAGCTATCAACCTTTGCAATGAGTCCGTCGCGTCCCAAGTCATTGCGGTGGACTCCGCCCTTCGCGAGTTCACGTTCCACCCGAACTTGAGTTGCCAAACCGGCGTGGTCGGTGCCGGGAAGCCAAAGTGCATCTTCACCAAGCATGCGGTGCC
>CAZGVT010000159.1:0-7473 GCA_964529255.1 uncultured Alphaproteobacteria bacterium
ACAACTCCGGTTAGAAATCCCTGCGAATTGACCCACGTCCTTGTCGCGTTGTCGGTGGAATCCGCTTTGGCATTAATACGATGGGACAGCGACGTAGTGTCAAGCGGCGGTGCGCTGGAGTAGCCTTGGGCAATCACCCATGCGCGCGTCGCGTCCCAGTAGAGGGTGTCTCCGTCAGCCTGCACGAGTTCGGCAAAGCTGCTATCCAGGTAGCCCCGCCCCAGTACCCACGCCTTGGTCGCGTCCCACTGGGTGGTATCCGCATCCTGCTGATAGCCTGATAATTGTCCACCGACCCACGTGCGTGTGGCATTATCGATACTGTCAGCCTTCGAGTTAATGCGATTGGATAGCGAGGTCGTGTCGAAACTCGCTCCGCCTTGGGCACACGAGTCGTTCGGATCGACCGGCTGCCAGCAACTTGAACCGGAGGGAAGGTATACCCCCTCGGTCAAAGTTGAGTTGGAGTAGATCCACGTTCCGCCGGATGCCCTCATGCGAGTTTGATTCGCACTGCTGTCCGATATGACCGCGTCAGTCGCATCGCCCCAAACGAAGCTCCCGTCATAAGCGGCTTTGGCCCGTCGTCCAGAGGCAAGAGAGTAAGCGCCGTCGGCAACATTCCCCCGTCCGCCGGGAACCACTGAGGCAAGCCCGCCTGCTCGATTTGAATCGGCAGACATTGTCCCGCCGCCCCCGCCGACAAAGGAGTAGTCGCCGCGCGCACGGTTGTTTCGACCTCCGGCAATTGTCCCATTGACTCCTGAGGCGACGTTATCGGAGCCTCCTGCAACCACAGCGTCTCCTCCGCTGGCCGTATTATGGAAACCGCCCCCTATGGTCGAAGAAACTCCGGAGGCCTCATTGTCCCAGCCGCCGGCAATAGTTGTGTTTGATTCCGTGGCCAAATTCGATCGCCCGCCGCCGATTGTGCTCCAAAAACTGCGGGCTGTGTCCGATTCCCCGCCGCCCACGAACGAATGCGGACCGGCTGCCTGATTCCGTTGACCACCGGACACAGTAGAATACCATTGCGGAGCAGAGTTGGACGAGCCTCCGGCAATCGAACTTAACGGGCCCACCGCAGCATTGTCATCTCCTCCGCCCACAAACGCACAAGCTCCGCTGGCGGTGTTACTGCAGGTGTCCGACCCCGGAGGCGCCCCGTTTAAGCCGACCCACTCGTCCGTACCCGGAAGGAGTTTCACTCCGTGGGACATGGCGGGATCCGAGTAAAACCAGGTCCCTCCCGATGAACGAACGACAAACCGATTTCGCCCATTGTCTCTCACGTCTGAATTCGTCGCATCGCCCCAGACAAACGAACCCAGAGAGTCCGCCTTGGCCCGAAATCCCGCTGCCAAAGAGTAATCGCCGTTTGCGATATTGCGTCTCCCGCCGGGAACCACCGATGCCAATCCTCCAGCGCGATTGGAGTCTGCCGGATTCGTGCTGCCACCGCCACCAACAAATGAGTAGTCACCCCGCGCGCGGTTGTTCCGTCCGCCGGCAATTGCGCCGTTTGCGCCCGATGCGATATTGTCGGAGCCACCGGCAACCACCGCGTCGTTGTTCGTCGCCTGATTGTTGAACCCGCCGCCGACCGTGGTGGAAGTCGCGGTGGCCTTGTTTCTCCAGCCGCCGGAGACGGTGGAGTTGGGTCCTGACGCCAGATGCTCATGACCGCCGGCGACAGTGCTGTAGTCACTGCGTGTGGTGTCGCCCTGACCGCCACTGATGACCGAGTACTGCCCTTCGGCGCTATTTCCCGAGCCTCCTCCGACGATGGAATTGAGACTCATTGTCCGGTTGTACGATCCTCCAACCACGACCGAGCCCACTCCTTGTGCCGTATTGCCGTAACCGCTGCCGATGAACGTTCCGTGGCTCGCGGCCTCGTTTTGCGACCCGCCCACAACTGCAGATTGATCTCCCTGAGCCCGATTGCCGAGGCCCGCATCTTTACCGCCACCTCCGCCACCGACGAAAGAATTCGCGCCGTTGGCCTCGTTATCCCGTCCACCTCCGACTACGGAGTAGTCGCCCTGTGCATGATTGCCTTCGCCGCCAGCCACCGTGGAGCCTTCGCCGTGAGCAAGGTTGTCATCGCCGCCGGCTACCGTGGAGGCCGTAGCGAAGGCGTAATTGCTGATGCCACCCCCGACTGTACTGTAATTCGCTTGAGCAACGTTGTCTGCGCCTCCACCTACCGCACTGTAAAACTGGGCATAATTAGAGACACCGCCAGCGACCGTTCCGCCCACCCGTGCGATATTGTCACGTCCACCGGCAACCGTTGCCAGTGAATCCTCTGTTTGGTTGAAGAATCCGCCACCAATGGCGTTGAACACACCCGACGCCGTATTGTTTCTGCCCCCTCCAATCGCGGCCGCCCTACCACCCACAGTATTTCCGGTGCCACCACCGACGAACGACTCCCGGCCACTGGCTGTATTGCCTACACCACCAGCGACTGTCGCTTCGGTTTCGGACGTCGTGTTTGACACACCACCGGCAATGACCGATCCCCAGCCATTTGAGTAGTTCGACTGTCCGCCTCCGACCACGGAGTAGTCGCGCTGCACCTGATTCTGAAAGCCGCCACCCGCGAGAGAGTGGAGTCCACTCACCTGGTTCCCATATCCGCCGCCGACAAATGACCAGAGGCCCGACGCGGTGTTCCCCTGCCCGCCCACGACCTCCGCCCAATTCGCGTGCGCATGATTGCCCTGGCCGCCGCCGACGAACGAGGCGACTCCGCCGGCATGCAGAATGAGCCCTACCGAATCCCCGTCCGCTCCATTATTCAACCCGCCGCAGACTACCGAGTATGAATCTGCCGCTACATTCCCGTATCCGCCGAGCACGGCCGAAAACGGACCGCTGGCGGTGTCATTCACACCCACCACGAAGGCGCTGTCCCCGACGACATTTCCGAATCCGATACTGGCTGATCCCTCGATGACAAGATCACCGGAGATCGTGCCGCCTGCCGATTGATCCACCGTTCCGGCGCGGTAGGCATAGGGAACGGAGTTCAGCCGGCTGCGAGGATTGAGCTCACTATCTGTCCCGACTTGCACGCCGAGCCACAGACTGTCGGATTCAAACAGTGAATCGGAAAGCAGTGTGCTTGCCCCCAGATCCACCTGAAACAACCCGCCTTGGACGAAGACGAAATTCCAGGTTTCAGACCAAAGTACGGGTGCCAGAACCGAGCTGTCCGCGTAAAGCCGGAACGTCATCGCCACCGTCGTGTCCAGCGGCGTACCGTCGGACCGCGTAAGCTGCCCCTGATAGTTGATGAGCTGCGGAATGGCGAACGCATTCAGAGTGACAAACAGAATTACCAAGACGTGTTTCACTTAAGCTCCTTTTGAGTATCTTCACTTTTGTTCAGTCCTAATTGCGCCAACTGATTGACCCACTGCTCCAAGTCGGAGACACGAGATCTGAGTTCTCTGTTGTCGCGCGACAAGTCAGCGTTCCACTTTGCCAATTCTTGAATTGCGGCGAGCGCGACGCCATCGGGATCGAGCGTAGAAATCGTCGTGTCGCTCTCTCCCAGATGAAACGCCGCGTAGAAATCCTGAGCCATGGGTCCAATGTGCCGTACGTGGTTCGGGTCCTCCTTGTAGCTCCACGTCTCGATCGGGATTTGCGAAACGTTTTCCAGAATCGCCCGTGTATTCACTCTGCCATACCGTTCCTTTCGCGTCGAATCACAGACGGCGACCCAAGCGGTTGCATTGGCCGGAAGCTGAGCGCCGAGAGTCGCAGCTCCGTTGGTGTAGATTAACGTCCCGTTGGACGCGATCACGACAAATCTGCGCGAGCCTCCGCCGGTGATCGTCCCGCCGTAAGTTCCGTCACTAAACACAAACGCACTGTCGCAACTGTAGCCCACATGCGCGTTGTTGCCGCAGACAAAAGTGTAATCGCCGTTGCATACATTGTCTCTCCCGCCCGGAACCGTACTGGCATAACCAGAGACGGTATTGCCGCGCCCGCCACCGACGGTGGCATAGGTGTTATCGGCCGTGTTGTTCGTGCCGCCGGCGACAACGGATGCGAGTCCGGACGCCGTGTTGTTATATCCCCCGCCGATTACGGCATAATCCGCGGAAGCGTCATTTGAATATCCACCGCCCACAAAGGCCGTATCGCCGGCGCTGTTGTTTTGGCCGCCAGCGATCGCTCCCGCCAATCCGGCTGCGGCGTTGAGGATCCCGCCGCCAACAACCGAGCACTGCCCTGACGCCACGTTCCCTCGTCCACCACCGATAGAACTTCCGTTGCCCGATGCTGAATTGGAATCCGCTAGCGCGGAGGTACCGCCACCGGCGATGACCGCGCCGAGTCCACGTGCGTGGTTATAAGCACCACCGCCCACGAAGGAGTAACTACCGAGGGCCTCATTCGAAACCCCACCACCCACGGTGGACCAGTTTGCGGTAGCGTCATTGTTGTCGCCACCTCCAATCACGGCGAAAGAACCCGCTGCATAATTGACATTGCCGCCGCCCACGAAGCTCCTGCTTCCGGTCGCATCGTTGGATAATCCGCCCACGACAACCGCGTACTGATTCGACGCAACATTGCTCGCACCGCCGCCAACCAGTGCGTACACACCGGTCGCCGTATTATCATATCCACCGCCTACCGTTGAGTACGTGGTATCTGCCCGATTCTGTCGTCCTCCGCTCACTTGAGAATAATTTCCGGCGGCCGTATTCGAGGTCCCCAACACGCAAGCGTTCGTGCCCGCGTTGGTATTCCCGGGACCGATATTGATCTTGCTCGTGATCGTTCCACCGCTCGCTCCATCTACCGTACCCACACGATAAGCATGAGCGACGGAGACCATCTGCTCACGAGGCATCATTTCGGTGTCTCCGCCAATCGTCACTCCGAGCCAGCGATTGACGGCATACAGATCAGGCAGCGGGTTCACTGATCCAAGTTGAACTGAAAAAAGACCGTCCGTGACCACAACTGCAGGATGAGCTTCGATCCACTCTGACAGCCCGCCTGCGGGAGCTGTCCAAATGTTGAATGTCATTGCCACGGTTGAATCGAGCGGGGTGCCGTCAGGCCGTGTGAGTTGACCCTGATAGTTGATGAGCTGCGGAATGGCAAACGCTTGCAGTGCGGCACCCAGCAAGAGTATCGTTACCGACTTTTTCATGACCACTTCTCCCTGTCTATTTTTCCGCTTGTTGTTTTTCTGCTATCAGCGTCTCCACCATCGCCCGCAATTCCGCAATCTCCGCCTGCTGCTTGTCGCTCTGCTTTGCCAACTCCTGCACCGCCGCGAAGAGCACGCCGTCGGCGTCGTTGGTGGCGATACCAAGAGAATCACTACCCAGGTGGTACGCTTTCCAGAAGTCCTGCGCCATGGGACCCATATGCTCGGTACCTGCCGTCTCGGATTTGTATTCCCAGTCTTTGATCGGAAGTGACGCAAGCTTATCCAAGACGTCTTTCGTATCGGTTGAGCGGATGTTCCGTTTCTTCGTGGAATCGGAGACGCCTACCCACGCATTGCCGCCGGCAGCGAGCGTGACACCGGCCGTGAGACCGGAGTTGGAGAAGATTCTTGTCCCTCCGGAGGCGCGGATGTTGAATTGATTAGTTGTAGTGGATGCGAAATCGGAAGACAAATTGTCAGCCCATACGAATGAACCGCTGTGATTAGCCTTGGCGCGATATCCTGCCGCGATCGCGAGCACGCCTGATGTCTCGTTCCTCCGGCCACCGAGAATGACCGATGCGCTGCCACGCGCGGAGTTGGAGTCGGATTGCAGCTCGCTACCGCCCCCCCCCACGACACTGTATTGTCCCCGGGCGTAATTCCACGCGCCACCGCCAATCGTCGCACCTTGTCCGCTGGCCGTGTTATTACTGCCGCCGCCGATCGCTGCCACTGTATTGCCGGCGGAGTTCAAGATTCCCCCCGCGACGGTCGCGGTATCACCTGAAGCCGTGTTCCAGAAACCGCCGCCTACGACCGCGGCAAATCCTGCAGCCGTATTACCGAAACCACCGCCCACGGCAGCCTGCCCACCGCTGGACTCGTTGCCTCCCCCGCCGGCCACAACGGATGAAGCGCCCGACGCCAGATTGCCTTGTCCCGCGCCGACGGCGGCATAGGAAGCGGTAGCCTGGTTGTTGAATCCCCCGCCGACGGTACCATATCCGCCGGTCACCGAATTGCGTCGGCCACCACCGATCGTAGCAATACCCGCCGTCGCCGAGTTCGAGTCAATGGGGCTGTCTCCGCCCCCGCCGGCAATCACCGAGTACAATCCTCGCGCCCGATTGTATCCACCACCGCCGATTGTTGCGCCAGAGTGGATCGCCAGATTGTTGTGACCACCCGAAGCGGTCGAGTAAACCGAGTCGGCGCTGTTGCTCTCGCCTCCGCCCACCGTCGTGCCCGTGTTTGTGGCGACGTTGCTCCGCCCACCAGTAATCGTCGCATGACTACCAGACGTCGAGTTATCACGTCCGCCGCCGATGACGGAATAGTCACCACGCGCGGAATTGGAATCGCTCAACAGCGTCGAGCCACCCCCCCCAACCACCGCAAACGTCCCACGCGCGAAATTGTATTGACCTCCGCCGGCCGTCGAACCGTAACCGCTCGCCGTGTTGCCATAGCCGCCACCGGCCGTTGAGTACGTGGTATCCGCCCGATTCTGTCGTCCTCCGCTCACCTGAGAATAGTTTCCGGCGGCCGTATTCGAGGTCCCCAACACGCAAGCGTTCGTGCCCGCGTTGGTATTCCCGGGACCGATATTGATCTTGCTCGTGATCGTTCCACCGCTCGCTCCATCTACCGTACCCACACGATAAGCATGAGCGACGGAGACCATCTGCTCACGAGGCATCATTTCGGTGTCTCCGCCAATCGTCACTCCGAGCCAGCGATTGACGGCATACAGATCAGGCAGCGGGTTCACTGATCCAAGTTGAACTGAAAAAAGACCGTCCGTGACCACAACTGCAGGATGAGCTTCGATCCACTCTGACAGCCCGCCTGCGGGAGCTGTCCAAATGTTGAACGTCATCGCCACGGTCGTGTCTAAGGGCGTCCCGTCGGGGTGAGTCAATTGTGCCTGGTAGTTAATCAACTGCGGAATCGCAAACGCGTTCAGCGTGACAAAAAGAATTGCGACAACAAGTTTCATCTCGGATTCTCTAATCTGGTTTGGTTCTCGTTCATGCCAAGTTGCATCATCTGCTGCACAAGCCGCTTTAGATCGGTGACCTCACTTTCAAGCTGCTCGATTCGCTCACAGCGCTTCGCCAATTCTTGAATTGCCGCAAGCGCGACACCGCTAGGATCAATCGTGGAGATGGCCAGCGAATCATCCCCGAGTTGGAACAGTTTCCAGAAATCCTGTGCCATCGGACCGACGTGCTCGATGTGTGCATCCTGCGATTTGTAGCTCCACTGCTGAATCGGCA
>CAZGVT010000160.1:0-7374 GCA_964529255.1 uncultured Alphaproteobacteria bacterium
CTCATCGAACCGAAGCACCGGCGCGGCCCAAGCTATGCTGTAATGTGACTCCAGCGCCTGTACGGCGGTTCGCACATCCTGCAAGGCAGCCCCGTCTTTCATCCTGACGACGGTCATTCCGAGTTCAGGGACCTCCCGGTCAATAGCCTCTCTGCTTATTTGAGAGACAGACTTGAGGGCTGCCTCGCGAGCAATTGCAGACTGGTCTGCATGGAAACCGACGGCGATTTTTGTCAGATCCAGTTCAAAGTTTATCAGGTTGCCGTCGTCGCCTCGTAAAGGGACAGCATCGGCCAGTGCAAGTGAGGCGATCCAGATTGTGGCCAGGGCGACAAGCAATTGCCTCAAATAGTTCCGTACTTTCATCGAGCATGCTCCGCGAAATCTAAAACATTAGTTATCAATTGATTAAGAGGTTTGACCGTGCGTGGAGAAATCCTGCTACAATATAAAGTCTCCGGCTGGCTGAGACAACAGGTGGGAGCCCGGATATTTAATTAAGTTAGAATCACCGTTACACGCCGATTTCAATGGAGTCGCTTGACATCCTGTAATGAAGCCCATGCAGAAAGGCACGGCTCTTGCTATATCACAGCCTCGATTAGAGGCGATCTGATTAGAAACTGTCACACAGGGAGAGTGACCCTTTGGAACAACAGAGAATGGATCCGGAGCGGATCCGTACACTTCGACAAAGATTGCAGTTGACCCAGGAAGATTTTGCCCATTTGATTGGGGTGACCTTCTCGACAGTCAACCGCTGGGAGAATGGCAAATCCACGCCCAACCGGATTGCCCTGAGGCTATTGGCGGGTCTTGAAAAGAAACTTAAGACTCAGTGATGACGGCTATGCCAAACTTGACCCGCTTTGTCGCCGGCATGGGACTCGGTGCCGGGAGTATGGAATGCCGGTTCGTATGTTTCACATTCGCGGACAGGCAATACGCGATCGACGTTGACGACGTATTCGGCATCTATCATGGTTCGCCGGTAATTCCGACCCCCGACTTACCGGATTGTATGGACGGCGAAATTTCGCCGGAAGGACAGCGCATCCCGATCCTGAACTTGCGCCGATTTTTGGATCTGCGGGACACGTACGCACAGCAACCTCCCTGGGTGCTAGCGGTATCGGACCTCGGAGGTCCGGTTGGCTTGATTGTGGATCGAGTGAACGAAGTCGTGCGTTTACAGCCCAGCGAAATCGATGCCGTGACCGAACCGGCCGAGATTCCGATGGGGAGATATGTGACTCGCTGCTCGCATCGGAACGGGCGATGGCTGTTTATGCCGGACTTTCATCGCATCCTGCAGGACGCCCTTATTTGATGATTACATTCTTGGACCTGGCTCACTAAGTAACTTAGATCCTCCCTTGACCACGAATCCCAGCGCCACTCAGGCACAACCATCGGCAGTCGGCTCTTCTTCTCGGCTCGAAGAAGTGAAGGCGAAAATCCTCTCAGCGGGCGACTTGCCGACGCTTCCGGCGATTGCTCTGGAAGTTGGCCGGCTAGCGCAGAATCCCCTGACGGGTATGTCCGATTTGGTGCGGATTATTCGCACCGATCCGCCGCTTACGGCGAAAATACTGCGCGTAGCCAACAGTGCGTTTTACGGCATGTCGCGCCGGATCGAGTCTCTGAACATGGCGCTGGTTGTATTGGGCATGCGCGAGATCAGCAATCTGGTAACGTGCATTGCCGTACTTCGCGCGCTGCCATTGCAAACTAAGGATGGCTTTGATCGGGAGAGTTTCTGGGAGCATTCGGCGGGCACGGGAGAAATTGCCCGGGTGATCACGGCCAAGCTGCACTTACGATTGCACGGAGTTGAATTCACGGCCGGGCTGCTGCACAATGTCGGGCAGATAGTGCTGTTGCAGCACTTCCCGAAACCGTTTCTCGAGGCGATTCGGAAGAGCAAAGCGGAAAAAGTTCCCGCCATCCAAACCGAGCGCGAATTAATCGGGGTTGATCATACGGAGATCGGTGCATGGCTTGCAGAGTCCTGGTCGCTGCCTCCGGCGATAGTAGAGAGTATCCGATTCCATCATGAGCCTCAGCTTGCGCCGGAGAACCGCTCGCTTACTTCGGTAGTGCATTTGGCTGGACTGTTTGCCGATGCACTGCTTGCCCCGATGCCACCGACGGAAATTGCGGATCAGTTGCGCCACGACCCGGCATGGGACGTACTGGCGGAACAGAATCCGGAGATCGTAAGCCTGGACGTCGTCGCTTTCACCGGAGAGTTGCAGGAGAATCTGGAGCGGGCGCGGGAGTTCATCCGGCTTGCGACTGCGTAGGCACCGGTGATGCCATCAAGGGTGTTAATTGTCGACGACTCGCGCTTTGCCAGAAAGATGCTGGAAGCCATACTTTCGCACGAGCCGGATTTTGAGGTGGTCGGGCAGGCACAAAACGGTGCCGAAGGGCTCAAGCTGATCAAAGAGCTGAATCCGGACGTTGTGACTCTGGACCTTGACATGCCGGTTCTCGACGGACCTTCGATGCTTTGCAAGCTGCGGAAATGGAGCCAGACCCCAGTGGTGGTCGTATCGGGTACGCCGGCGGAATGGGCCGAGCAGTTAGGCATTGACCAATATGAGCCAATAGCTTACGTGACCAAGCAAATATCCGATACACCGCTGGATCTAAGCATTTTTACCGCGGATCTCTGCAGGAGTTTAAGACAAGTTATATCAGAGAGTTGCGACACAAAGAGTGGAGTGAAGGCGGGCAAGAAGCGGAGCAGTCGCAAATCGTAGCACGTTTGTTGCTGGAGGGAGAGGCGAGGCAGCGGATTCCGGATTCGGGGTCCGCTGCGTTCGTTAGCGAGGGATGCCTCTTTTGCGGGTGAAAGGGAAGGGTGGCCGGAGGTACTGCGACAAGTTATGCGAGAAGCAGGTCGGATGCAGTGTTTGGTGAAGAAAACGGCAGGTTGGTCAAGAAATTGGAAGGAGCGGCTGTGCCTCTGCGCTGGATATAGTTAACATAGTTGTAATATTAGGCAGATATCAGAGACAGGCACGACTTTTACTAAGTTACTCCAAATCGTTGACATTCTGTTACCACAGGCGTATATTGCCGGATACTTTGGTTCCTACGGTCAATAGGCCGGATGCCTTTGTTAAGCAAGTGTTTTTCAGTGATTTTCCACACTCAGTCCATGTAGGTCAACAGGTCTGGTTTAACACTCAAGGAGAGGTGCAGAGATGACAAAGAAGATGGTTTGGTATGCATGTTTGGGTCTGCTTTGTTGTGGCCTTGGTGCCATGATGGTGAATGCGGCAGTAACCAAGACGAAGGCCGTCAGCCATGCTTCGCTGCAGGAGTTGATGGTAAAGGATGCCGTCGGTCCGGTGAATCTGGACGACGAACTCTTGATCGCCAAGCACGGCGATCCGGAAGCGCTCAAGCGCGCCATGTACGCTGAGCAGGAAGCCGCGTTGGCTACCCGCACGGGCAATGCCGAGCCGATGGCAACGCCGGTAGCGCAGAGCGAAGCGGAACTTGCGAAGCAGGTTTATGAGAATTGGAAGCGCACAGGCACAAAGACCGAAGCGGAAGCGATTCTCCTCGAGCGTTATTTCACGCCCGAAAACCGCGGCGCTAATAATCCTCTGGATTCTCAGGGTGGTCCGGATGCCTATGGGTATCAGTGGGTTGACAATCAGGGTGGCGACTCGGCGACCTACGCCTGGCAGGAGCTGCGCAATGATGCGGGCGCGACCCACCTCTTGGGCACCGCATGGTCGAGCATTGATGACGGCACGACCCTCGCCCTCATCGCCATGCCATCGTTCACATTTTACGGCGTAGCCTACACCGGCGTTCGTCTGGCTTCGAATGGCAACATTCAGTTCACGACCAACAACGGTTCGCTGGGCAACGTCTGTTTGCCGTCTTCGACCCACGGCGCGGCCATCCATCTCTTCTGGGATGACCTGCACCTCGGCCGCAATGGCAGCGCAAACGGCGACAACAAGGTCCATTACAAGACCGAAGCCGACTATTTCATTATTGAGTACGATTCAATTGGATGGTGGTCCTCCGGCAATCCCGGCGCGGTCTCGATGCAGGTCTTGCTGTATAGCAACGGCAAGATCAAGGTTCAGTACAAGGACATGACGGGCCTGACCAACAGCGGCACCGTTGGTATTCAGCAGAGCAACACTGGAACGCAGTTGCAGTACAACTGTAACAACGTCGGTCAGCCCATGACGACGCCGCTCGCGGTTTGGTATCACATTCCTCCGGGCTTGCTCCACAACGTGCGTTGCGCGGGTGTGACCAGTCCTGCGGGTGCGGTTGCTCCCGGTGGCGTGTTTACGGTGGCATTCGATGTGAACAACCCCGGCCAGAGCAGCGAGAGCAGCTTCCCGGTGCGTTATTCGTTTGATGGCGGCGCCACGGTCAGCGAGACCTTCGCGGGCCCAATCGCTCCCGGCGCGACGATGAACTATGCATTTACGGCGACGGTCACGGCTCCGGGCGTGGAAGGTAACTATTCGCTGACAGTGTACACCGATCTGGCAACGGACTTGGATCGCGGCAATGACACTTGCCAGACGAGCGTGGCGGTGTTGACGGGTGACAACTGTGCGGCTCCGATCGTGATTGCCGGACTGCCTTATACGGATAGCCGCAACACGCTGCTTTACACGGACGACACGGATGAAATCTGCCCGTTCAATACTCCGGGCTCGCCGGATGTTGCCTACGAGTACACTCCGGCCGTGGATCAGGTCGTGACGTTTGACATTTGTGATTCGGAATACGACACGAAGATCTACATCTATGCCAACGGCGTTCCGCCGGCAATCGCCTGCAACGACGATGCTTGCAACGATCCTCTGGGCAACCCGTTCCGTTCACTCCTGGAGTGCATTCCGCTGACTGCCGGCGTGCCTTATTGCATTATCGTGGACGGCTACGGCGGCGATGCGGGTATCTACAACTTGCTGGTCGAAGAGTGCGTACCGTGCGTTATCACTCCGATTGGCACTCCTGAGGTCACCGAGGCTCAGGATTCGACGAACGAAACTGCCGACCCGAACGGTGGCTGCAACAACGACGATTGCGGCGGCGTAAATAGCTGGTCGACTGCGGTCTGCAATGCGGACTACACCGGCGAAGTGTTCTACTACGTCAGCTCGCAGGCTTGCGGCGGTGGCGGCACGTTCCGCGACACCGACTGGTGGGAACTGACTTTGGCCGATTCCGACAGCGTGATCATCACCGTGGAATCGGAGGTTTTCAATACGGACTTGGTCGTCTTCTTCACCGATAATGACTGCGTCACCGGACCGACGATTCTCTACTCTGCCCAGCAGGTTGACGAATGCACGCCGTTCACGCTGGTTACGGAGTGCTTGCCTCCCGGCACGTACTTCATCATCGTGTTACCGGGCTTTGTCAATCCGGTGGTTGGCACAAGCTGGACGTACAACATGTCGGTGGATTGCTACGACTGCGTGATTCCGCCTTGCCAGACGGACTTCTTCCTGACGGCTCCGGGTTCGATCGGACCGGTCAACACGGCCGGTGCGGGCGACCATTGCGACCTGCGCGCGGGCGAGGATTACACGATCGAGCTGACAATTCCGACGACCGGAACGTGGGACATTCTGTTCTGTAATCCGGATCCGGGTATTCCCTGGGATGCCTATGGTTACCTGACGACGGAGTGCTGCGGCGGCACGCTCATCGCGGCAAGCGATGATAACTGCCAGGATAACCCGGTTGGATTTGACAATCCGGGCTTCTTCTGCTTGCAGTTGGATGCCGGCGTTTACTATCTTGACTACGAGCCGTTCAGTGCCGGAACCACCGGTGACATGTTGCTGACCGTGACAGAGTGCATTCTGCCGATCGGTCGTTGCTGCTATGGACCGGTGAACAATCCGTCTTGTACGGACACGACGCAGGCTCGTTGTACGCAGCTTGGCGGTACGTGGGATGAGTTCTCGACTTGCGCGGGCAATCCGTGCCCGACTTGCGATGTGATCCCGACCGGAACTCCGGAAGGCGCTGAGAACGTCGATTCCAGTAATGCCTACACCGATCCGAACGGTGGTTGCAACAACAACGAGGCTTGCGGAGGGGTGGATAGCTGGGGCACGATTGACTGTGGCGAGACCGTCACGGGAATCATGTTCACATACGCGGGACCGGGTTGCGCGGGTGGCGGCCAGTATCGCGACACCGATTGGTTCAACTTTACGCTGGCGGATTCCGACAGTGTGGTGTTGACGGCGGTGACCGAAGCTCCGACGACCAGTGCATTCATCTATCTGTTCCAGTATGACTGCTTCACGTTCATTCCGATCGGAACGGCGTTCCAGGTTGCACCGTGCCAGCCGTTCTCGTTCAATGCCGGCTGCCTTGGACCGGGCACCTACACGGCGTTCATCGCTCCGTCGGTGTTCGTGGGTATTGAAACTCCGGCTCAGTACAACTTCACGCTGGAGTGCTTCCCGTGCGGTACGCCGTGCGACAGCGTTGAGGATCTGACGATCATCGCCGATCAGCCGGCTCCGCCGGACACGGTGAATCTGCGTTGGAGCACCTACAATCCGACCGGCGCGCTGGACTCGTTCTATGTCTATTGCACGACGGTGAAGAACAACGACGGTGACCCGCGTGGTAATGATCCGGAGTGGGTGCTGATTGCTTCAGTGCAGGCCGACTCGGCCACACTGACGGCGTCCAAGACGGTTCAGGATACGACGGCTTCGGCCACTTCGGGTTACGCTAACTACGTGGTGATCAAGAGCTGCCAGACTCCGCCTCCGCCTCCGTGCCTCGGCGACTCGTGTGAAGCGAACGAGATCGTGGCGACGAATGGCGTGGCTGTCAACTTGAACAACACGTGTGCGACGACGAGCAGCCCGGCTTGGCCGTGCGCGGCTGGTGGCAATGACGTATGGGTTAGCTATACGGCGACGAACACCAGCACGGTTACGGTTACGACGTGTGCTCAGGGTGCGACGTTTGATACGGCAATCGAAGTCTTCACGGACTGCCCGAATGCCGGAGGCGTCTCGCTCGTTTGCTTGGACGACTTCTGCGGCCTGCAAACGGAAGTTACGTTTGCCGGTACGTTGGGTTCGACGTACAAGATTCGAGTCGGAGGTTTCGCCGGTGCTACAGGAACCACGGGTCTGCTGATTTCGCAGCCGTAGTTCTCTGGTCGATTTGGTGAAAACGAAGGCGGCCGGTGTGGTAACACACCGGCCGCCTTCTTGTTTTCGGGGGGAGGAAACCGCCGCGGAGATAGTGCTGTCATTCTGTACCTCGCGTCCGCACCATCCTTGCGGGCCGTGTCGGCTGCTTGCAGCCGACCGGTATTGACCGTTACAACTGTCATTC
>CAZGVT010000161.1:0-2047 GCA_964529255.1 uncultured Alphaproteobacteria bacterium
GTGACGGGTGGGGTGGTCGAGTTCAATGGCATCACAGAATTCAGCTCCAATGTCCAAGTGACCGTCCTCGGCACAGGCTTTGTGCCTGAGCCGATCGTGATTCCCACCGGAATACTTGCGGATTCCGCCGAGGCCTATGAAGGCGTACTCGTCCGTATTGGTGCGTGCACTGTCGAAGATATATCCGAGTGGGGATCGGATTTCCCTTCATTCCGCGTCTCCGATGAAGACGGTGTCGATGCTCATGTTGTCGGCGAGGCGGAATTCGAGTACGAGCCGGTCGTGGGAGATGAATTCAATTACGTGGTTGGCTGCGTCGACTACTACATTGGTCACGGCTGGGAGATTGCTCCCCGATTCGATGCGGACATTGATTTCATTGACGTTCGGCCGCCGCGCCTGGAATCCGCCGCTGCCGTGGGTGCAAGGTTGGTCAATCTGAGTTTCAATGAGCGGTTGGATTCGACTGGGCTCGGCATCGTAAGCAACTATCGTATCGTCAACTTGAGCGAACCGGGATTGCCCGAGTTGCACGTCGAATCGGCTATATTGTTTACAGAACAGAAGACTCTTCAACTCCGGACTCTTGAACAATTCGATGCCGACAAGAGTTATCGTGTGACCGTGCATCAAGTGGAAGATATCCGGCATAATGTTCTGAATGACGCTGAAACCTCCTTTGCCGGCTATCGGCCGCGAACGTTTACCCCCATCTCCGCGCTTTACGACAGCTTTGACTACTATCAGGATTCAGTGGAAATCGTTGTGCTGCGGGGAGTCGTGAATTTTGTGCAGGACGTTACCACCAGCTCGGGTTCCCGCCGGATTTCGGCTTTCATTCAGGACGAGAGCGGGCGTGGTTTTTCGCTCTCGCAAACCGGTGCAGCGTCTCTTTACCCGGGAATCCAGCGTGGCAACCTGATCGAGATTACCGGAGTGGTCAGCCAGTTTTCGAACACGATTCAGCTTAACGAATTCAACGGCGATCCCGATGCCGGAGACGTGCGCGTGATTGCCGAGCAACAACCGCTCCCTGTACCGATCGAGATTCATACCGGCGATTATCGAACCCAGAGTCAAATCGTGCGGACGTCGCATCCCGGTTATTTTGGCGCGGGTACGTTTTGCAAAGTCACCGGCACCATCTATCGTGTAGATGAAAACGTCGGCGGAGGCACCAACATCTATTTCGATGACGGAACAGGAAGCACCGTCATTCGCGTCTGGGACTCCATGAATCTGGACAGCGTCGTGTTGAACGGACGCGGATATGCTCTCGGAGAACTGGCCGGTGTAACCTGTTCAATCCTCGGCCCGTCGTCCACGTTTGACGGCGACTTTCAGATGCTCGCAGGTTATGTGGACGACTTCACAACCGACATGCCTGCGGTGCTTCCATCGGAGGAACTTGTGCTCGATATCATCGACGGACCCAATGCCGACAGTCCCTCAAGAAACCGTCCATTCGCGCCGGACATCGGTCAGTCTATTTCCGTGTTCTACAATTCACCCGCGACGGGCGAAGTTCGATTGCGCATCTTCGACTTGCGGGGAAGATTGGTCAAGACTCTCGTGAATAAGTCAGCCGGCGGCCCCAATCGACTTGCGTGGGATGGCCGGGACGATCTCAACAACTTCGTTCCGCTTGGCACCTATATTCTGCACGTTGAGTCCGTGCGGAATGGAAAAACCGACTCCAAAACCAAGCCGATCGTCGTCGGCACGAAACTTTAAACGGGAACGATAGCATGAAAGCACTCATCAATCTCCTGCTGATCTGCACATGTGTCGTTCCGTGCGCGGCGCAACTTGTTTCCAATCCCAACCCGCCCGTTGCCGCCGCTTTGGGCGTCGGTGGCGCCTACACTGCCGCGGCACGAGGCGCCGAAGCGCCGTACTGGAATCCTTCCGGACTCGCGTTCAGCGGCGGCACCAACGGCAGATTCGTCTATCACCAGCCGTGGGGCCTCACCTATCTCTCTCACCTTTCCGCTTCGGCCGCAACCGCTCTGCCGGACAAGTGGGGCGGTGTCGCGCTGTCCATGCA
>CAZGVT010000161.1:2057-2759 GCA_964529255.1 uncultured Alphaproteobacteria bacterium
TAGCACACGCGACGGCGGCAGCAGTCTCGCCACCGAAACCGAACTCTCGGCTTCGCACGGGTTTCTCTTGCAGCAGGACATTCATTCTTCGCTTTCCTTCGGCTACGCCCTCAAGTTAATCGGCTATAGCCTCGGCGAATCCGTCATTGGCGAGAGCGGATTCAGCACCGATCTTGGAAGCAGCTCCACATTTGGACTCGACGTCGGCGCAACCGCGCAACTCTGGGATCGTTTCTGGCTTGGCGGCACGATGAAGAACATCAATCACCCTCAGTTCGGCTCCTTTCTCAAACGGGATCTTCCTCGAATCTTCGCCGCAGGGGTCGCGTATTCACCTTATTACGGCGTGCGAACGACCTTTGACCTTGAGCGCGAGCTTGATCGCGAGACTCAGTTCAAGGGCGGAATACAGGCAAACGTCGCGAGGCCGCTGGATTTCAGACTCGGAGTGATCACGAATCCAAACAACTTCACCGCCGGTTTCGGACTTCACTGGAACGAGCTTGTGCTGGATTACGCGCTCGTTTTCCATCCCGTGCTGTCGCCCTCGCATCTAATCAGCCTGGGATTCGATCTGGATAAGAATTTATTCGAGCTTCGGAAGGCCAAGTGATGCGGCCACTTCTCTTCACCTTATTTTCGCTGTTCGTCGCGCAGGGCCTTTGGGCTGCGGAAAAGATCGAGCTTAATTCCGCAACGCTT
>CAZGVT010000161.1:2769-7347 GCA_964529255.1 uncultured Alphaproteobacteria bacterium
ACTTCGCTTCCGCTGAATCCAAGTCAGGTCGACGCGCTCTGGAACCGGCTGCTGTATGAAGGTCCGCTTGAGAGTCTCTTTGATCTTGCCGACCTTCCCGAATTCGACGGTGCGACCCTCTCAACGCTGCGGCCTATGGTGCGAGTCGATCCGCCGCGTCCCGGTGATGATCGCATGGCGCGAATTGACGATGCCTATTATCGCATTGAAAATCTCGGCACGGAAGAAGGTACCAATGTCGGCCTTGTCGACGAGTGGATCGACCGCATTGCAGAGCCGTTGAATGTCAACGAAGCGACACTCGATGAACTGATGGATTTGCAGAATGTCTCCCCTGCCGATGCCGTGGCGATTCACAACCAAGTCACCAGGCAGGGTGCGATTCGCGGCACGCGTGATCTCCGATCTGTCCCCGGCCTGTCCGATTGGGGTTATCGCAATGCGCGAAACTACCTTGGTTATGAGGGGCGAAGCGTCTCGCGCCACGTGCACGGATCGTACACCTTCAGGGCTTACAATACTCCGTACTTCTCGGATGAAGAGCTTGCCATAGACCCGGAGGAACTCGTGGATCCGAAGCCGGATATCAGTCACAAGCTGCGACTGAACTATCTTAGTCGGTACAAAGCCGGTATCTTATGGCATCGCAGTCTCGGCGAAGCGACGTCCTACTCAAGCTACTCGAGCGACGCGTCACTCAAAATACCCGAATTCAAGTGGTTTGCCGGACTGGATCGTTTCAAGTTTGGGCCCGTTGACATTGACAGAGCATACGTCGGCAGCTATCAAGTCTCGTTCGGCCAGGGGTTATCCATGGAGAGCGGCGATTACTTCTCTCCGCGCTACTCGGGTTACGGTTTTGATAAGCGAATCACCGGTATTGCGCCGGACCTGTCCCGCGCGCGCGAGTTTACTCTCAATGGCGCTGCCTTCGAGGCAACCTGGAGTGACGTCAAAGCGGTTGCTTTCCTGTCTTCACAGAAAAAAGACGCAATCCTGAATCCCGATGGATCGATGAATCGCCTCATCTCTCTCGTGCCCAGAGTGGATGATGACATCTATCCGACGCGATACAAAGTTGAGAACGGTGACAGTGTGGACATTCCCGCTTTCGAAGGCAAACAGAGCATGCTTGACGCCGTGCGGGAAGTCGGACTCGGGAGCGAAATCGCCTATCGACCGTGGCCGGGGACTTCGGTCGGATTGCTTGCCACGCAGTTCATGTACGACCGGCCGTTGAAGCCGCAGCTCGGCGGCGAATATCTCATGGCCGCGAAAACTCGCTCCGGTGCGGACACCATGGTGCGCGTATTTCCGGTCATCGATCCTCAAGAAACGGATGAGATTCTGAGCAATCCGATCAACTCGGAAATTCTCAACGGTCACAACTCGACCGTCCGGTCGGATCTCTGGGTAAATTCGGAATCGATCAGACGCATCTACGGATTGCACCTGATGTCCGTTCTGAATCACTACACCTGGCAGTTTGAGTATTCGGAGCTTGAACAGAGTGGTTCTTATGCCCGCATGGGAGACGATCCTCATGCGGTCGTTGCGTCAATGCACGCGCAGTGGAATTCGCTCACGTTCCTGACGCTCTACCGCAATTACGATATTGGCTACGATAACCCGTACTCTCGCGGCTTCTCCAACTATTCCCGTTACAATGGCACGACCTACGAGGACGAGTTCTATCTGTACAATGCCGAGTACGCGCAGTTGGAGCGCAACTCCGCGGGACCGCAGGCAGAGCGCGGAGTTTTCCTGCAGACCCGATATCAGATGTCCAGACCGATGCTGGTGGAAAGCGAAATCGATAACTGGACACGCGTCGCCGATCAGGCCGACTACTATCGCTGGGTAGGCAGGATCACTTATCGACCCGTGTGGCCCGTGATGCTTCGCATCAGGCAGAAACTGCAAGGCCGGTGGAATTACGATCCGGCAAAGGAAACAGGATTTCAAACGTACGAGAATCGGATACTTCTCGAGTTCCGACTCTCTCGCTTCGACAATGTCCAGATGCTTTACGCTAACGGGTATACGCGTTTCACTCCCCGCCCGCGTTTGGGCGGTGAAGCGGATCCGACGGGCGAATCTCCGCTCGACGGTCAAGGCGCCTCGCCGACGGAGGCCCTGGGGTTCCAACTCACTCATTATTTCTCTTCCGACCTGCGCGTTCGCGGTGCTTGGCTGCTCTACGACGGTTTCTTCTGGAACTTCGAGGACACGGATTTCACGGTAC
This sequence comes from uncultured Alphaproteobacteria bacterium, assembly GCA_964529255.1. GTDB lineage: Bacteria > Electryoneota > RPQS01 > RPQS01 > RPQS01 > CAZVXJ01. The sequence continues at coordinate 5,015 of CAZGVT010000161.1, forward strand.
TGGATGACAAGTCAGCGAGGTGGTGGATTGCGGTTTCAGATCGCGTTTCCGATCATCTCTCGTTTCGTGTGAAGATCACCGGCGACAGCAGCAGCCCCATAACCTGGATTCAGGCGCGCGACAACAATTCATACCCCACTGAGACGCGCCCGGATCGCAGTTATGCCGGTGACCGCGCAAATTCCGAAAAACTGTCGTTTCGCATCCAGCTCGACTACTTGTTTTAACCGCTGTGACCGCGCAAATGCCGCCGGCCAAGAAAAGTCTTGGTCAGTGTTTTCTGGTTGAAGATAGTTTTGCCCGAAGAATTGTCAGTGCTCTCGGCATCGAATCCGGAGATGAAATTCTTGAAATCGGACCGGGCCGGGGTGTGCTTACAAAGCACCTCCTTCAGACAGCCTCCAGCATCGCCGTCGTGGAGATTGACCGGCGGCTGATACCGACACTCACTGCAACGTTTGGCGGCAGCAGTTCGTTTCGCCTGATCCACCAGGACTTTCTTGACTTTGATTTCGCGTCGGTGTATGGTGGCGAGCAGTTGAAAGTGGTCGGGAATCTCCCTTATCATCTCGCTGCCGAGGTGATCTTCAAACTCTGCGAGCACGCTCAACGCGCGCGAAGAGATCAGAATCTTGTCTGGATATCGACGGCGGTCTTGATGATTCAGAGGGAAGTTGCAGATCGTGTCGTTGCGCTCCCCGGAGGAAAAGATAGGAGCCGGCTCTCCGTTTTCGTGCAAGTCGAAGCCAATGTCATGAACTTGTTCACTGTGCCTGCCTCGGCATTTCAACCCGAACCCAAAGTGGACGGCGGTGTGGTGAGACTTGACTTTCTGCGAATCCCCGATGCGTATCCGGATAACTACTCAATTTTTGAACGGCTGGTTAGATATACGTTCACACATAGACGAAAGATGCTCAAGCGAACACTCGCGGAAATGCCGGGGATTCATCCGCATTGGCAACGGAGCCGTCTCGAATTTACTCGACGGCCCGAAACGCTGAGCGTCGTCGAGTGGGTTCAACTTTCGAACTGCATCTCCTCCGCAAGAAGTAAGCAGCCGTAAGTTCATGCCGTCGATTCAGCGCGCCAGCGGAATTGTGCTGCGAAACATTCCGCACGGCGAGACGTCTGCGATTCTGAACCTGTTCACTCGCGAGTTCGGTAAGATTGGCCTGATGGTGAAAGGTGCGCGCGCAAAGAAGAAGAACGGATCGCCATCCCCGCTCGAAATATTCACTCAACTGGATCTCGTCTTTTACTACAAGGCGACGCGAGATTTACAGATCGTAAAGGAAATAGACGTAGCGCACGCTCATCTCGGTCTGCGCGGCTCATGGCAATGCTATGCCGTTGCATGTGCGGTTGCGGAGTTTCTCTCCAAGTGCACGCGAGAGTCCGATCCTCACCCTGAGTTGTTTCGCTCCACGTCGGAGACTCTTGACGCGCTCGATTCGGTTCCGAAGTTTCCTGTTCCACTCCTCTGGAGATTTCAGCTATTGCTCTTTCCCGCCATCGGACTGTCATTGACATTTGATCGTTGCGCCGTTACGAGTCTGCCGCTTCAGCCTCCCTTTCAGAGTGCGATTCGCTACAGATTTGCGGACGGTGCGTTTCTTCATCCTCAGGCAGACCGCGCCACCGCTCACGACGGAGAACTTTCGCCTGCCGCCTACGCGGCATTGTCGTCGTTGCAGGGAGCGTCGGCACAATTGTCCACTCGCCTGGCCGTCACTGCAGCAACCGCGGCGGAAATCACCGATTTCATTACCCGGTTTCTCGAATCGCATCTTCCCATACGAGGTCAACTCCGGTCATTGCAGGCGTTGCGATGGTAAACAGGAGTAGAAAGTGCTCCTGCTGTTACGATACATATTGACCAAAACCAACTTCTTCTTTCAAGTATGAGTTCACAGAATCTAATGGATAAGGTCGTCAGCTTATGCAAGCGGCGCGGCTTTGTTTTTCAATCTTCCGAAATCTACGGCGGGCTTTCATCTACGTGGGATTATGGACCGTATGGCAGCCTGCTCAAAAATAACATAGCAGCTTACTGGTGGCGGGAAATGACTCAGTTGCAAGAGAACATCGTCGGCATTGACGCTTCTATTCTTATGCATCCGAGAGTCTGGGAAGCCTCGGGACACGTGGCGGGCTTTGTCGATCCACTCGTCGATTGTAAACAGTGTAAATCGCGATTCAAGGGTCAGGATCTCGTGAGAGGTTGGAGAACAAAGAAGAAACTCGCGGCACTCGTCGACGGTGAGATTCCCGAAGGTGGCGAAGGGGATTTAGACGAGCTGAAGAAATTGAGGTGGAGTGAGGCGTTGTGT
>CAZGVT010000162.1:0-7339 GCA_964529255.1 uncultured Alphaproteobacteria bacterium
CCGTTGTTGGGCAGCGCCCACGTCAGCAGGTACCAGTTCCCGCCGCTGTCCGGCGAATACCAGATCTGCACGCTCGCCACATTATCACTCGCCCAGTTGATCGATTGCGTCGAGCCCAGCGTCCACGACTCGCCGCCGTTGGGATCGGTCACCGTGATATAAGCCGCGGCACCATCCTCTTCCAAGCCTGTAAGGCGGATACAGTCGATGTCGCCGTAGAACGGATACTCAATCTCATAAGTCGAGTGACGATAGCCCGCGCCGATAATCAGCGGAGCGCCGTTGTTGTCCGAATCGTATACCAGCTCGCCCACGGCTACCACGTAACCGTCGATGATGATCATGGACTCTTCGCCGTTCACAATCACGCACACCGTGCTCCAGCGATTCAACGGCACCGAATAACGGCCCGGATTACCCGGATCCGGCGGCGGCGACTGCAACGTCATCCAGCCACCCTCCCCGCCGTTCAAATCGCGGTTCCACACAAACGCCGTCACGCGATTGTGATACTCCCGTTCGCCATCCACCCAGAACCAACCCGGATCAAGGCGCAGCGCGAAACCGCCGCCGTTGATATCGAAGCTGTTGTTCGAGACAATGTAATACGGACCGGAGTCAATCGTCGGCTCATCCCATATGCGAATACATGCCCAGATCTGGAACCGATCCTCATAGTAAACATCGTCGTTCGGCACACGGACGTGCTCGGGGCAGCCGTTGGGATGCACACCGTGGAAACTGAGGAAGTCCACATCGCACTCTTCAATCGTCTCGGCACCCCACGTCGGCGGGCATGGATCCCACAAGTCGCCGTGATGCGCGCCGTCCGAGTTATCGTATGCGATGTCACCCGCACCTTCGTTAAACTCCCACTGGCCGCGGTCGTTGGTCGTTAACACGGACTGAAACTGCTGCACAAACGGCTCCACCTGATACACACGAATCGCGGCGAGATTGTTCAGCGAGGCCGTCTCCATCCACTCACTTTCGACGCCCGGAACGACGGCAACTTCGCTCATCGTCGTAAAATCGCTGCTCTGGTCACCGCGATAGATCTTGTAGTACGCCGCATTCGCCACGGGGTCCCACGTCAATCTGAGATGTCCGTCGCGAACATACGCGACCACTTTGACATCTTCCGGATTCACCGGCGCCGGCGCGGTGCCGATGGTCAGCGGCGGATTCACCACACAAAGCTCGCAGCACTCCTGTTCCGGCGGGCAATAGAATCTGTAGTCTTCCACTTCTCCGTCGGTGCGCGTGCCCCAGTAATCCGCGGGTCCAAACGCGGACGTGCTGATTCGCATCCGCAGGTTTACCCACCCCGCGTTGGCATTGCTAATGGGTCCGAGAAAGACTCCGTTAATCCCCGGCGCGACCACGTGATCGCCCAACCACTCTGTGTTGCCCACTCCGTCACAATTCCATGAATCGTCAAAATCGCCGTCGCCATTCCAGTCGTACCAAATTCCGAGATGCAGTGTCTGTCCGCTGTACTCGATGCCCGTCGTGACCGTGACAACGATAGTCAGCGGCTCGCAGCTTGCCCACGGATTGCCGTCGCACGTAGGTGTGAAACCGTTATCCTCGCCGCCGCCGTCATCACAGCAGCTCTCTTCGCAGTCCACGCTGCTGCCAAGCCAAACGATATCGCCAACCGCATGAGCAGGTCCACCGCTCGGTTCATTAAATGTCGGATACGGCGGATTCGGCAGATCTCCCAAATCATAGCAGGTCAAATCCTGCACCGGAATCGCCGGGCACTCAGCCCCCGCAGACTCGCCGCAAGTTGTGTACGCCGTCGCGTCAAGATTGATCACCGTGGCACCGTTTGTACACGGACCTGAAATGGTGATACAGTAACGATTGCCTCCCATGTACGTCGCTTCAACGACGTCGGAGCAAATCCCCGTCTGGTACGCAATTGCTACGTAGTCGATGCCGCCGGGACCCGTGGCAATGAAGCATCCCGTGTACGGATCACCGGGCGTGAAGTATGCCGCATTCGTCGGATCACAGAAAATCGTCGGCGCGCCACCCGTCTGACAGTTTTCGATTGCCGGAGTGTACGTCTGGCAGTCACTGGCAACGCCGTTATGATTCGCCGTCACGCACGCATTACGCGGAACTCCCGGAGTGCAACAGCCGAGATCAAAACATAGCTGATAGCGAGTCAAAATGCCGACCTGGATACAGTCAAACAACTCCTCGACCTGCTCGGGCTGCACCGGCTCCACCATCAGCACCACGCAGCCATCAATGGCCGGATCGAGGGCAATCGGACTGAAATCCGCAAAACCCGTGCGGCAGCCGTAATTCTGCAGCGGCTGGCACGGCAAATCATCACCACCCGGCACATCGTCTGCACGGTCGTACAAGTCGCAGGCGACATTCGGATTGCACCACGTGTGAAATACGACGTTGTAGGCAACCAGACCGTTGACCACATCGGAAATCGAAAATTGCGGGATCGGGCGGTCGCCGCAGGAGCTGCACTGTCCGCCTTCCGACATGTTCGGGTCTTCGGCATAGTCATTATTCTCGTCCGATACCAGCACGAGGAACCGCTCCGAATCCGTCCGCCAAGGGACATTATAAAGCGCGCCGAGAATCGCATGGTAGGCCGGTTCCTGACCACCAACCAGTGTATTGTCGGCCAGGTCCAGCAACGTGTTGACAAGTTGCGTCTGGCTCCACAGGCTGCTTGTGTTGTAATTGCGCGGTGCGCCGTAGTACTGCACGTCCTCGTCGGTGTAGCCGGGTACCGGGCAGACCACCGGGCTGGCGGGACAACCCGTCGCACCATAGGTAATCAGTGCGAAGCGGAAACTCGTCTGCGGCCGGCTGGCCACGATCTCTGCCACAAGATTCTCTATGCCATTTGCAACAGCTTCAATCTTCGGCTCCATCGAGTGCGAAACATCTATGACGAAACAAATGTCCACAAACACCGAGTCCGAATTAAAACAATCTGCCCGCAAGATCACCGGGTTGCCGTTGTCGGTCGCGCTGAAATCGGCAAGCGGAATACCCGGTTCATCGGTCTGCACCGTCATGTACACCGTCGGACCGACAAGATGTAAGTTGGTGATTTCCAAACTTGTCAAGGCAAAGGCCTGCAGGCTGCACAGGATGATCACCAAACCAATCAAAATCTTCTTCATTCGATTTAGCCTCCTCGCTTACATTTATCGTTGGATCTCTGTCGCTACCCTTGCCGTGGGATTGCGCTGGTATTTCCCGAGTCCACTGGCTTTCCACTAAGATAAACGATTCGGCATAACAGTCAATATGTAGACTGCTCGTAATGCTCTAACTTGGAGGCTGATTCTGTTGAATTAGGCGAATCCGCACATAACTTTTTAACATTCCGTCTGTTGCACGTCCTCTCCGAGTGCAGTCCTTATGCGGGTCTGTTATAGTGATTTGCACCTTCAAGTCTCCCAGCGAACCAGTGGCGCCATTTTGCGCGAAGTCAAGCTCGTTGGCCACAGGTCAAATACGTTAGAGAGAGAATACAGCAGCAGGATAACAATTCACGCCAACGAGAAACGGTCGGCCATTATGGCCGACCGTTGTCATCAGACCCTACCCATATTGGGTAATACGGCTGTATTAACTTATGCAAACCTGCTCCCGCATGCCCAGCGACAAAATCACATTTGCGGTTTCTGCGTTTTGCCGCCTCACCGCATCGTCGAGCTACTTCAGCAGTACTAACTTTGCCGTCGCGACTGGCCGGTTGTGCGTGGTCTGCCAGGCGCGAGCGTAATAAATTCCCGAGGCGAGATCATGACCGTCAACGCGAACGATTTTCTCATACGCAACCGGTCCCACGAACAGCTCTTTCACTCGTCTTCCCAACAAATTAAATAATTCAATTCTGAAAATCCCCGGCTCGGGAATTTCAAATTTCAGTGTCACCCTTGCATTGAACGGATTCGGAAACGCCCGTAGCGCGTAGCTTGCTACGCCTGGCTCCGTGCGCGGCGGGGTCTCCAGAAACGACGAGTCGGGATACCACGGATCAAATTCGACGGAATCGCCCACCGCGTCGCCCTGCCCGAGCGGATTCCGCTGCGGATGATATGGCCCACTATTGTCTCCCCAGAAATTGAAGCGGGCGTCGCACATTTCACGGGATGCGACACCCGCTTCATTCCGAATGAAAATATTGTCACGAATCACGGTTGCGGAATCCCAAAGAGAAAGAACCGCTGCCGGTGCACCAATCATGTTATGGAATCGGTTGCCGGTCACATCTGCGCGGCCCTCGAGTAGAATTGCCTTGCACACCGGGCCCGAACTCGAACTCCCAAAGCGGTTACCTGCGATGACGCCGAGGTCGCCGCGTCCGGGATCGCCGTCATCGTCGAGCGGGCACCGAATACTGAAGCCGCCGATGTTCGTGTTGGACGTGAACTGGTTGTCCTCGATACTCACAGAGTCTACGCAGTTGCACTCAATCGAGAACATCACCCCGACCTCGCCCGGAAAATTGTCATTGCCGGCAATCACGTTGCGGCGGAAAGTCAACTCGCCCGTCGCAGCGATACGAAACGGCGCGCCGATGAAATATGGACCGCTGGGTCCGAAGACGCAGTCTTCAATGACGATGCCGCGTCCGTGCGCAGAGAACTGAGTCGTTGTGCCGTTCCCGTCGCGAAACACGCAGCGGCGCACGGTCGAGCTGTCACCAAACCGCGTGACGATGAACCCTTGCGCCGAAAACACGCAGTCGGTTGCTGCGAGTTTCATGCTTGAGTTATTGACGCATTGCCGCTGCACGAGGCGAAACTCGCAGTGCTCCAATACAGGGAGGGCCGGAGGACCCAATGCGTAACAAACCGAGTCGAACAAGCATCGCCTGAAGAGCACGGGCGAGGAGGGACTCATTCGCACACCGCCGACGACTCCCGAGGGTCGATCCAGATGCATGGCGAGTCCATTGCGGAAAATGAGATCTTCGACCACGGTATTCGCGCCGTTGAGACTCAAACATGCCAACTGATTGGAACCCGCGAGATCCGTCGGATCGACAATCGGACGGACGTCCGTCAAAGTATCGGAATTGACCTCTCCACGAATCGCCAGATTCGTCACATTCGGAGCGTTCAGAGACTCGACATAAGTACCGGACGCGATCAATACAGTGTCGCCATTGCCGGCCACGTCAAGTGCAGACTGAATCGTTGGATACTCCGACGGAACTCGCAGTGTCACGGCTACTACAATGACCGCGTGTGACAGGACGGCAACGGTACACGCAATGACTACCAACCGGGGCATGTGGAGCCGGGGAACTTGACCTCTCCTCTTGCCGTGCACTCATCGCATTCCGCGCAATTGGCGCCTTCACAAAGGCGTTTGCAGACGGTTAGCGTGTATGTCTTGTTGGTTTGCAACTGAATACTGCTATGACCCGTGCAGTCGTTTTCCTCACAAGTATTGTGGGTGACTGACGCACCTATAACCGTACCCGACAGGCTGATAAAGACGCAGGACAAACAGTATTTGCAGTCGCTCCCATTCTCACAGGACATTTCAGAGTTAACATCATAGATCGTGTCGCAAGGCACAGTAAACGTTGTCGAGACACAATCAATCCCCGGATTGCAATTCGCCTGCGCTTCACAACTTGTGTCAGCGCGTCGAATACACAGCGTGCAATCCGGAGTGTCCGGCCCGCCTTGCGCCAATCCCAAAGCGGCGAATGCAAGCCAAATGACAGCGGCCAAAATTACTTTTTTCATTTCGCACCTCCTGTTTGATTTGATCCAACTGGGAAATCCCCGACAGCGTCAGGGGTGCAATTAAAGTAAGCAAAAAAAAAAAAGGAAAGTCAAGTCCGGGATGAAAGTTCACGATTTCACGTGGGAAGTTGCCGTGGCACGACGGGCTACAAGAAATCCTGCCTCACACCCTGTGTGGAGACCAGAACAATGGGGGCTCCCCGTAACGAGTCATTTCACGCGCCGCAAAGACCCCGGGCAGGTGAAAGCACCCGGTTCGACGCAGCGATGAGTATCCTGATCCACCGCCGTGACAGCAAAGAACAACTTGGCAGCAGCGGCAGGCGCGATGAACTGCACATCTGGAGTTGTGCCAACAAGCGTCATGCTCTCGATTTCCGGAAGGACTCCTGAGTAGATGTTGTAGAATTGTGCGCCGAGCGCCGCCGACCAGCGAAGAGAAACGCTATCGCCGGAAGCATGAATCGTCAAATCCGTCACTGGCGGGAGCGACGCACTCGTGTAGCCGTACTTGAGTCCATTGCCGAAACTGCAAAACCAGACTTCGTTCAAATCGTGCGGATTGTAGAACACGCGCGTCGGTTGATGGAACGGGTACTCGGAAACGGCGAGGAAATCGGGCGACGCGACGCGCAGATTTCCACAATACCACAGTCCGTTCCCGGCAGTCGTGGCGTACATCTCGTTGGAATCCACCGGACTCGGCGTGCACGACTCGGCATAGAGTTCATCGAAGATGCGCGACCAACTGACGCCGCGATTTGTCGTCCGGAACACACCGCCCAGATTATTCGGCGCGCCGCCCCAGCCTCTGCGTACGCTCACGAACCACGTATTACCGGTTGCGTCGAACGGATCAACCTGAATATCCTTCGTCCAGTAAATCATCATCGGATCGGAGCGATCCAGCCACGAATTGCCGCCGTCCGTCGAGAGAAACACTCCCGAACTGTTCGTAAACGCATTGGAGGCGCGCCGTCCGGAATACGTGCAGACGATCGCACCGTCGGGCAGCACGGCAACATTAAACGGATGCCCCTGCGTGCGCGGCGGAATCGCGAGTCTTGTCCATGTGGAGCCGGGTCCATCCTGCAAATTGTTTGTGACAAAGATTCCGCCCTGCGTGCTGTGCACGACACTTGCATACATGCGATTCGGATTCGTCGGATCGGTCGTCAGCCAAATCACGGGATGCGTGAAGTTGTGCATCATGCTCCACGTCGCACCGGCATTCGTCGATGACCAGATCTGTCCCGTGCCGCCGTCGATATTTCCATCCGTGAGATAGGTGCTCTGATACAGATCGTGCACGCTGGAGGTCGCGGCATAAACAACTCCGGATACCGGATGTTTGAGTGTGTAATAGACCGTGTTTACGCTGTAGGTGTGACTGGTGTCAACTTTCAGCGCCGCCCATGTCTCGCCGCCGTCCGTCGAGCGCGTGCCGCGAATGTCCGTGTAGCTGCCGATGATCGTGGAGTCGTTGGCCCAGCAGATCTGCCATGCTGCCGTCGGTTCGAGCCCGTTGGATCCGTAACTTCCCCCGCGCGGTGTCCATGCTCCGGCGGGATTTTCGTCTGCGG
>CAZGVT010000163.1:0-7293 GCA_964529255.1 uncultured Alphaproteobacteria bacterium
CGGGTGTTGAGTTGACGCGATCCATTTTATCTTCACTCCTTCAATCGCTGATTTCAGTGCGGCGGCAGCCCGGCGGCTACGTCCGCTGTCGAACCTATAAATATGCCAAACCGCGGCAAGATTCGCAAGTAAAAAAAGGGCAAGCGACGGTGGTCAAGATTATACAATACAGCAGGTTAGAAATTAAACTCGCTCACGAGTGTGTTTCGCCTCGGATTTACGCCATCGTTCTGAAGGCGGGATCGGTGTCACACTCTTGGGCGGGAAACTCAGTTGGCTAACGGAGATTCGCGGGATATGCGAAGTGTGATCGCATGGAACGTATCCCAAAGGCATGAGAGAGCAACGGGCATTCGCTGCTTGTAGATTTCGGCCGGGTAAAGCACGGGTTATTCGCGCGAACGCTCCTGACACCGCTGTGCGAACCCGCCTCGGCGGGAAGGCCCCCTTGCGTCTCCTTCCATGAGTATGGGGGAAGGGCGAAGGCGCACTCGTTGAGCGCGGCAGTTGAAGCCAAGTGCCGCCGCGAGAGCGGAGAGATTCCGGACCCTCGCTGACGCAAGGTTCAGAATGAGTTCTGTAGTGGTCAAAACCGGCCGCTGCGAGCAGCCGACACGGCCCGTAAAGCCTGAAATGCAACCACCACCCGGAGGGTGGTGGATGGTAGGCGTTGCGCCGAGGGCGCTGGGTAACGAGTGGTTCCGGATGACGGCTTGCGCGAATTTCGGGTTGGATGAAATCGAACGGGCGCCTTCAGGTGACGGCGCGGCGAATTTCGCGCATTTTCGCAATATGGTGGTCGTCGTGTTCAGCGACAAACCACATGGAATCCACGAGCGTGATTTCCTGTTGCAGACGGGGATGGATCGAGCGTCGCAAGAGCATGGCTTCGTCCATCGCTTCGAGCTTCCCGATGAATTCAGCACGCGCGTCGCGAAAAGCACGGCAGAGTTTTTCGATTTCCCATGCGTTGAAGTTGGATTCGCTGGTCCTGACATTCTGCATGTCGGCAGCGCGCATCGTCGGGAGGCCGGCGACAAAGTCCTCGATGCGCCCGAACCACAGCTCTTCCAGCACAAGCAAATGCCCAATCTGCTCCTGAATGCTCCATTTGCCGTCGATTTTTCGCGTGAGAAGGTCGTGGCTCAGTCCTGAGGATAGCTCGTCAATTCGCGGCGCAGCACCGTAGAGTCGCACCAAGAAATTGGGAACCATCCAAAGCGGTTGACCGAATGCGAACTTTCTATCCACCCACTTTCCGACCGGGATCATTTCCCCCTCCTATCCGACAACTCGAAGCAGTTCGTTTGTCGCTTTTTGTTCCCATTCACGACCGTGGACCAGCGCTTCCGCGGCGGCCGCGCGCGCATCAGGATCCCTGCGAAGAGACGCGGACGTTGCGACGCGCAATTCCAGTTGCAGTGTCCGCGCAGCGGAGAGCCATTGTTCGCTGCATTGATGATAGCAGAATCCGGCGCGCGAAAACGCCTTTCGCTCGGCTCCGCCGAAACGCGGTGCGATCCGATCGAAGAACATTCCGGCACTTGTCTTGCCATAGTATTGACGCCGCATCAGCACGGAAAGTCCGGGCGGCGATTCCGCTCCATTCAAGTCCGCGATGAGTGCGTCGTATGCGAGACGGCCCGTCGGACAACCGGCAAGCTCCGGCATACGCCAGGCGCGGACGGCTCGATGCGAGACCAGATGACAGAGCTGATTGGGATCGGGAATCTCGTGCGGCGCAGATTCGATTCGCAGCAGCAGATTCGCCTCATCAAAGGGGAATCTCCAGTAATCCCTGGCGACGGCGAGCGAATCGAGAATCAACTCGGAGGGAGTAGAACAGGCTAAGGTTGCGCGAGTCTCGTCCTCTATCTTTCCGGTGGTATAGCCATAAATCAGCAAAGTACAACTCAACTTTGCCATCACCAGCGCGCCGCCGGCGATCCAGCTCTTCATGACTTGCAGCGCAGCCTGCGGATCGGATGGGGTGACCTCCTTCCAGACTGCACCTAAAGAGCGGAGCAAAGTCTCAATCGGAGGCACAAATGATATGTCAGCCGCATCACGATCCGATTTCGAATAGATGAATTGAGTAGCCGCACCGCTGAGCACATCCGCCTCGCTATAGCCGAGGTTCATACCCGCATGCCGCAGCAGCGCAAAGAGGCCGACCACCAGATCGGGCTGCGGAGGAATCTCCTTTCCGTGTAGCAGGGAAAGTGCGGCAGGATAGCCGGTTGCGAATTGAGTCGATGATGGCATGGGAATCGTCATGGGACCGTGCACAAGATACGAAGCCCGTGTGTGGAAGTCAACTCGCAATTGTAAGTGCATGTTCGTACAACATTCGGCGAACTTCCGGCGGGGTGAGGGCACCCCGCTCGGCAAGTGACCGGGGTTTCTCTCGTATTACGCAAGAAGGCCGAGAGATTCCGGACATTATGTTGTGTGGTGCAGATTAATGTTCGGAAAAAACAAAAGAGCGGGTGCCGAGTCCGGCATCCGCTCTCAGATTGCTGACAAAGCCCCGAGCCGTGTTGGCTGCTTGCAGCCGACCGCCGGGCCGACCACGTTCGAGAACTCGTGAGTGCTCGCGTGGCGAATTGAGAGTCACCTCGCCGCTCTCTAACGGTATGCTTGATCGTGCTAACGGAGCAGAATCATTTTGCGCGTCTGCACGAAATCGCCGGACTGAAGTTGTACAAAGTAGACTCCGCTGGATACAGAAAGTCCAGCGGAGTTTGTGCCACTCCATTGAAGCGTGTGGTCTCCAGCGGGATAAACTCGATCTGCAAGTAATGAAGTCTGTTGTCCGAGGGTATTGAAAATTGCCAATTTCACTTGTGCCTGTTTTGGCAGGGCGAAGCGAATTTCCGTGGATGGATTGAACGGATTCGGAAAGTTCGGATAAAGCACAGGCGATTCAACTGCGATCGGTTGATCGGGCGGCGGAGGAACATCCGTTTGTGCGCGCAATGTATCGATGCAGGCACTCAGCAAAGCCTGTGCGTCCTGCTCATACATGAAATAGAGCGGGAAGAGCAGGACAATCTGCCCCTGATCGATGGCCGCGACGGGTTGATTGGCAAGTCCGGAGGTGTCCGTGGGCAGCACGATGCTTCTGTACAACGCGCGCGTCGGTGCGCCCGGCCAGATGACGTCGACATAGGGAAGGTACGGAATGTGCTGCGGCGGATTTCCCCAATTCAGGGCCATTACTTTTGCGGTGTCGAAAGCAAAGTTTGCAAATCCGGCAACAGCAGAACTCCCACCTGTAATCTGCATAAAATCGGAAAGCGGAGGGAATCGATTACCGGGTACGCAATAGGAATCAATCTCCATTGGCTCCAATAGACCGAACGGCAAGTTTCCCGGATAGCCCGGACAACCTGAGTGGAAAAGCGACCCGTTGAGCAGCCGTCTGCCGTCCCTGAAGAGCCGCCCTCCGGTGCGGACATACTCCGCCAGCGTCGTTTCGCGCTGGACCAGGAAGTCAAAGTTGGATGCGTCCATCAAGTCGGCGCTGTGCCATATCACAAGGTCATATTGACTAAGCAACTCACCTGAAAAGCGCAGCGGGCCGTTGCTGTACTGCTCAAGCGTATCAAATGGCTCTCCTAGATCGCTCAGCACACGCCAATACAACTCGTCAACGAGGCTGTCCGCTATGCCGCCGAATCGCGCTCGCTCCGGCGTCGGCGAATCTTCCGTTTCATCTATGACAAGAATGCGCCGCTGCGGATTCCATGCTGTTAGAGTCACGGTTTGCCCGGGCAGATTTTCAAGCAGTCGCGAGTTGCGAGCAAATACATGATAGGTGTACTGTCTTCCAGAGACGAGACCGTCGTCGCTGAAAGAGTTGGATGTAGCGGTGAAATCGACGGAATCTCCGATCGAGGAGTAGCGACGGATGCGGTAGTCCGTAAAGAGCGGGTCGCTGCACGCATCCCATACGAGAGAAATCGTCGATCCGAGTACTGTGCCGCGAAGTCCGGTGACCGGTAACGGAGCACCGACGCGAACGAGTGTGTCCGCGATGGCGCTGACGTAATCACTGTCGTCGACCGTTTGAGCTTGAAACTTCCAGTCGTGTCCGTTCACCAGACCGGTGGCAAGAAATTGCAGATCCTGAACGGGAAATGGAGTCAGCAGAGTTCGATTGCCGCTGTTATCTTCCCGAAAGATATTGTAGCCGGAGATCGTTCCAATCGCCGGAGGCTGCCAGGCCAAAGGGACTTCGCCATCGCGAGGCTCGATCGGGTGCAAATCTGCAGGCGGAACCGGTGGCTGGAAAGTATACCCGGTTTCATAGAGCAAACTTGCTGCACGATATGTCTCCATGAGTCCCGTAAAGTCGAATAGCGACGGATCGATCTGGTTCGGATTGATCTGCGGGTTGTTTGCATCATGGAAGTCCCGACCTATGAGGTAGCCGAACGTCAGCGTGACTTCTTCACCGGGATTCAAGCGGTAGACACAGCGGCCCTGCCCGTCAAAGTGATCGAATATTCCGACGGGCCCAATCGAGTAGAGATAGCGTGCATCATACCCATTCGCAAGGTCCGCACAGTTCCCCGGAATGTCGCAAAGGGGCCACGGATGGACGGTCTCCTCCCCGTTGCAGGGGTCGCGAAAGAGCTGGGGAGGATTGTTCGAACCGGCATGAACTTGATCGTAGTCGATCTGGCCATTGGACATTTCGCCGTATTTGCGCGCATCGCCCATCGGTGTTCCGATGGGGTCTCCCTCCCAATCCGGTCCGAAGTCAAGCAACTCGTCGCCGTTGGAAACCCACCAGTTATACGAGACTTTCGCGTCCTCCGGCACGCCGCCCAGTATGGTCAAGCCGGCGACGTGGGGATAAATCAACGGACCGCTGAACTGTTCAGGTGGCCTTGCATCGTTGTCGGCAATGTAGGCGATATTCACTGTGTCTCCGCTCACCGGATCGGTGAACAGGTAACCGGAGAGATCATCGACGTGACCTTGCAGTGTACCATATTCGTAAACGTCTCCGTCAACGTATACGCCGAAGTATGGATTGCGAAGTTCACGCGTTCCGATGTTTCGCAGCCGGAATTCAAAGATCACGAAGTCCGCGAAGTCCGGAGCGCTCCACTGACGGCTCACTTGCGTGACCTCAATTCCAAGTGGCAGATGATCGCCGTCAATCGGGTCATCGACTACCCAAAACGCGTCGGTTAGAGTGTCGCTATAGACACCGACGAACTCTTGATTGGCATCGGCCTGCGGGTGAAAAATTTCTTCACCCAGACAGTTCAGCGCTCCGGGAATGTTTGATCGCAGGCTCATCTCATTGGACTCACCTTCGCCCGGATAGAGTTCGTAGATATCCTGAGCCCAGCCATCCATGCCCACCGACACGCGAGCGAAGATTGTATCTTCCTCCAGGATCTCAGCGCCCAGCCAGCCTGCGGCGTGGAATAAATAGTAGTATCCGCTTCCGCAGGGAAATTCGCCGTAACCTCGATCCGCGGGTGCGCAGGGATCGCCCCACGACTCTTCACCGCCCAAAATCCCGAAGTTGGTGACGTTAAGGCATAGGTTGCCGGCGGAGTGAACGAAATTCTCGATTTGTGGATTGGCAATATCGAGGGTTGGGCGTCGAACGGGACCGCGATCTCCGCCGTCGCGGGCGATGGACTGGATTGGGAGAGCGAGGAGAAGGAGAATCAGAGCAAGCCGGTTCATGGTGCACCTCCGCTGTGTTAGAAGACCTGTGTTGAGCGTTTTCCCGGTGTTAGACCAACAATGTAGATTGCGCATACGCGCTTGTCAAGTTATTCTGAGTTAACCTCCTGTAGAATACGCCGTTTCGAGTCGTTAACTGTTACACTCAATGACGAACTATAGAGTTTCGTTTCGCAGATTCGCGTTTGCTTGGACAATATCTATGTTGGAGGCAGGTGGGTGCAGGGCGAAAAAAAAGGCAAGACCTCATCGGTCTCGCCCTGCGCCGTCCACCCTGAACATACATGTTACGGGTTAGTTTTCACATCCTCCGGCCAATTGCGTTCGGCGGCCGTTCCGCACGCACCTGGGTTCACCATTCAGGTGCGAACGACAGTGAGCAATTTAGGGTAGGTTCGTCATATTGTCAAGAAGTCCACCACAGGAGAGTGAAATCGTATCTTCAGTCTAATCCAAGCCTTTGACATAATCTTAACCTTGAGTATGGACGGTGCCTCCGGTGATATGACGAAGCCGCTCGTAAGTCGGCGGGTCTGGAATGTTGGCAGGTTCTGAATGCCCGACATTGGGGTAGACCAATGGATGTTCACTGAAATACACCGCTAGTTCATTGTATTGCACCGTAAGTGTAGTACAATCAACGGGTCTTGACTATGGCCCGGGTTCGTGTTATATTCAGGAACGGAGAGTGCGCCGGGTCGTACGGCGCACCGGGACTACCTTACACGTCGAACCGAAACACCTCGAACCGAACCGGAGGATTACATGCTGTCGGATGCGATGGTCAAATCACTGAATAATCAGATCCGCGAAGAATACTATTCTTCGTACTTATACCTTTCCATGGCTGCCGCCTGCGAAGACAAGAATTTGAAAGGCTTCGGTCATTGGATGCGCTTGCAGTCGCATGAAGAGCTGGAACACGCGATGAAGATTTTTGACTATCTGCTCGCGAATGGCAAGCAGGTGCAATTGCAGGCGATTGCGATGCCGCCGTCGGAGTTCGGTAAGCCCATCGAGATGTTCCGCGCGGCGCTCAAGCACGAACAGCACATCACGAGCTGTATCCACAAGCTTTACGATCAGGCCGTGGCGGAGAAGGATTACCGCTCGCAGATCATGTTGCAGTGGTTTGTTTCCGAACAGCAGGAAGAGGAAGAGAATGCGATGGAGATCGTGGCCCGTCTCGAAGCCATTGAGGATCGGCCGTCTTCGCTGCTGTGGATCGATAAGGAACTGAAGAAGCGTAAGGGTGACGAATAATCCTGAACCACTGAGTCTACAGAAAAAGACGCCTCCGCACGACTGTTGTGCGGGGGCGTTCTGTTTATATGCGAACATGAGTGTCGATTGCGAGCGAGAAGCTGGGTAATGCACAGCGCGTGTTGCGTGTCGCCGCGGAATTCGCGAAGGTCTTCGCAGCGCGAACGTCCGGGACCTCTCTGCCTGTCCGGTGATTCGACGGGCGGCGTGAGGGCACGCCGCTCGGCGAACAAGATACACTCAGGTGTTTTTGGGCGGCACACTAGAGCGTATCTTAAAAACATCGGAGGAGAATCAGGATGCAGGCGAGGTGGA
>CAZGVT010000164.1:0-7237 GCA_964529255.1 uncultured Alphaproteobacteria bacterium
GTTTGGCTATCACGGCCTTTCGCCCTTGGCCCGAGCACATCCACTGATCAGTGCTCCCGGCAAGTCGGCCGGGAGGACGCTCAAAAGTGTTTGTTAATGGTTAGCTTCCGTACAACCGGGAACCTGTCACAATTTTAGCGACTTCAAAGCTTTGAGCACATGCTTGAAGCTTTTCCTTTCTTACCTACATGCCCAAACCGACCAAGAAGAACCCGAAAACGACCAAGCCTCGCAGTCCGAAAACCACCCGGTCTTCCAAGCCCAAGCCAACGGCGGTGAAAAAACCGGCCGCTGTCAAGAAATCCTCCACTGCAGTGCCGTCCAAGTCGGCCAAGGCTGTCGCGAAGACCGCTGCGCCGAGGACGGCCAAGTCTACCTCCGGCGGTTCCAAGGTGACCAAGTCCAAATCGAGAACCAAGTCGATTGGAAACGCAATACCTCAGAGTGTCGGCGGCGCCAACAAGCTGGTCATCGTCGAATCCCCTGCCAAGGCAAAAACTTTACGTGGATATCTTGGCCCGGAGTATTATGTCCAGGCATCCGTCGGTCACATCCGTGATTTGCCTGAGCGCAGGCTTGGTGTCGATCTTGAGGACAACTTCGAGCCGGAATACGAAGTCATTCCCGGCAAACAGGATGTTGTTCAGGCGTTGAAGAAGACAGCGGATACGATGCGCGAAGTGTTCCTCGCGACGGACCCTGATCGTGAGGGAGAAGCTATTGCATTTCACATAGCGTACCTGCTCGGAAATCACAAGCATCGCCTGCACCGTGTGCTGTTTAATGAGATCACTCGAGACGCGGTTCGCAAGGCGATTTCGCGGCCCGGGGAAATAGACATGGCGAAAGTCGACGCGCAGCAGGCCCGCCGCGTGCTCGATCGGCTGGTGGGCTATCTGGTTTCTCCCTTACTTCAGAAGATTATTGCTCGCGGTCTTTCCGCCGGGCGAGTGCAGTCCGTTGCGCTTCGCTTGATTTGCGAACGCGAGGAGGAAATTCGCGCCTTTGTTCCCGTCGAGTATTGGTCGATAGAGGCTCTACTGCATACGGCAAAGCGCGAACCGTTCATGGCAAAACTCGTGCGAGTCGACGGCGAAAAGGCACAGGTCGGAGATGAAAAGACTGCCAGGCAGATTGTCGCCGAAGCAGAGAAGCAGAAGTTCGTGTTGACGGATCTCAAGACCCGCCCTCGAAGCTCCTCGCCATCCGCACCTTACACAACTTCGACTTTGCAGCAGGACGCTTCGCGACGTCTGAAGTATTCGAATGACCGCACAATGGCCGTGGCTCAGGCTCTGTACGAGGGTGTGGACATTGGCGGAGAAGCTGTCGGTTTGATCACCTACATGCGTACGGACTCGACTCGTATTGCGCCGGAGGCAATCTCCGCAGTCAGAGGTTATGTAGAGAAGAAGTACGGTGAAGAGTATCTGCCGGCCGCGCCGCGTGCGTATGCAAGCAAGAAAAGCGCTCAAGACGCGCATGAGGCGATTCGCCCGACGGATGTCGAGCGCGATCCGTCAAAGGTCAAGCGATATCTCTCCGCCGATCAGTTTCGACTCTATGAACTCATTTGGCGGAGATTCGTGGCCTCCCAGATGGCCGACGCCAAATTCGATGTCACGACGGCGATACTCGCTGCGGGACGCTGCGAATTTCAAGCGAGTGGGAGGCGCGTGGCGTTTGCCGGTCACCTTGCGGCGCTGAGCGAATACGTCGAAGAGAAGGCCGACGAAGCGGTTGACGCCCTTGCCGAAAATCTTTCCAACGAACTCCCGAAGCTCGAAGTCGGAAAGACCTACGCGCTGGACAAGCTCACCCCGAATCAACATTTCACTCAGCCGCCGCCGAGATTCAATGCGGGCTCGCTTGTGAAATCTCTTGACGAATTGGGGATCGGCCGTCCTTCCACTTACGCGCAGATCATCTCTACGCTCACCAAACGCCGGTATATAGAGCAGAAGGAGCGCCGCTTCCACCCGACCATGTTGGGAGAGACGGTGAACAAACTGCTCGTTGCGCAATTTCCGGACGTCTTCAATGTCAGTTTCACGGCACAGATGGAAGAAGAGCTGGACTCCGTAGAAAACGACGGTGAGAACTGGCGAAAAGTCGTCAAGGATTTTTATGGTCCGTTCTCCAAGAATCTGGCAAAAGTCACGAAGAACAAGGACGAGCTGAAAAAGGCAACCACGGCCGCAACAGACAAGAAGTGTCCGCAGTGTGCTTCGCCTTTGATCATGAAGTGGGGCAGAAGCGGTCAATTCCTCGGCTGCTCGGCTTACCCGGAGTGCAAGTACACGGAGCCGCTCGAACACGAGAAGCCACCCGAAATTCCGCCAACCGATTGCCCGAAGTGCGGTAAACCGATGGCCACGAAGCGCGGACGCTTTGGCTGGTTTCTCGGTTGCACGGGCTATCCCGATTGCAAGACAATTCTGCCGATCGAGTCCAAGGACACAGTGGACTGTCCGCGCGACGGCTGCGGCGGGAAGGTGAGTCAGCGTCGCTCGCGACGCGGATCATTCTGGGGTTGTTCCAACTATCCCGAGTGCGATTTTGTGGCCTGGAACAAACCGGTGAGCGAACGCTGCCCGGCCTGTGGCAATCGTTACATGGAAGAGAAAAACCTGAAGAGCGGGCGCGTCCACCAATGCCCGAAATGCAAGCACAAGATCGAAGTGGAGACGACCAAAGTAGATGAGTGACGATCTTCAAACTCACCTGCGCGAGTTTCTGCTTGATCTGTCGCGCCGGCGCCGCCGGTCTCCGAATACGGTCGAGGCATACGAAAGAGATATCAAGCAATACTTCTCTTTTCTGGCGGACCTCGGCAGGGAGAGGACCCTTGCCCGCTTTTCGCTGCACGATCTGAGATCGTACCTGGAGCATCTCGTCACGTCCGGCCTTGGGCGCAGTTCCGTGGATCGCAAACGCGCCGCCCTGTCGAGCTTTGGCAGGTATCTCGCTGATCGCGGTTATTTACCGTCGAACAGCGTGACGGCGCTTCGCCGGCCAAAGCCGCGCAAGCGATTGCCGGTGGTACTCGGCGAGCGGGAAGTCGCGTCAGTACTCGATGTTGTCAAGCCGGGCGATTTTACAGCCGTCCGCAATCGAGCGATTCTGGAAATCCTATACGGATCCGGGCTGCGCATTTCAGAACTGTTGAGTTTACGACTGAGCAGCTTGAGCATCTCAGCGGGGACGGTTAGCGTGCTGGGCAAGGGCAACAAGGAGCGAGTGATTCCGCTGACGCGCCCGGCGCTCGCCCGCTTTGCCGAATACGTTGATGCGCGACACCGCTTTCTCAACGAAACGAATTCGCCGGATCCGGGAGTGCTCTGGCTTTCCGATCGCGGCCGGCCGTTAACAAGATTTCGCGCGTACCGGCTTGTCCGCCGTGAACTCGGCGTACTTCATGGCGAGAAGAGTTCGCCCCACGTGTTGCGCCATTGCTATGCCACGCACCTGCTGGATCATTCTGCGGACCTGCGTGCGGTTCAAGAATTGCTGGGACACAGCAGTCTTGCCACAACGCAGAGGTACACGCACGTAACTTTGGAGCGCCTGAAACGGAGCTATGCACAAGCCCATCCTCACGCCGGGACGGAGACTCCGGCTCGCGTGGAGGGTCTGCAACCACCTTACCAAGAGGCCAGGCATGAGAGTTAAGATTTCTTCAATTCATTTCAAGGCGACCGATTCGCTGAAGGAATTCGCCGAGGGCGAAGTACAGCGGCTTACCAAGCTGGATGATCGCATCCTGAGCTGTGACATCGAATTCTCGTATACCAAGGATGACAAGAAAGCGCATCTTCAAGTGAGCGTGAACGGGCACATTTTGAATGCATCGGAAACGACAGAGGACTTTCGCAAATCGACTGTGTTGGCGGTTGAGAAGCTGGAACAGCAATTGAAGAAACTCAAGGGGAAAGTGCAGGCCAAGCGGGCCACGGACGAGTCGGAGAGACCTGAGCCGCTTTGATGCCGATGTCTAAGATACAGGTCGAGGAGTTTTATCGTGAGATGCACGAGCGGTTGTCTTTGCGTGTGGTCAATAGCCCGCGCGGTCTGGTTCGTGACATCCTGCACAAAGAGATCCATCGCCCCGGCTTGGCGCTGGCGGGATTTATCGATCTCTTCACCTTTGACCGCGTTCAGATACTTGGCAACACGGAAATGGGCTATCTGGCGACCTTGTCGCCCGAATCGGCCCGCCGATCCTTGGAACGGATTTTCCAATTTGAGATTCCGTGTCTAATTGTTACGAATTCCAATCCCATACCTGACGAGATGCCGCGCCTTGCCGATCTCACGGGCGTAACCATCTTCAGCACACCTCTGACTACCACCGAGTGCACACACCTGCTTTCGGATTATCTGGATCAGAAGTTTGCGCCGGCGACCGTAGTGCATGGCTCTCTCGTCGATGTTTACGGCACGGGTTTGCTTTTCACGGGCCGCAGCGGCATCGGCAAATCCGAAGTGTCACTCGACCTTGTGGAGCGCGGCCATCGACTCGTTTCAGATGACATGGTGCACTTGACACGGACGGCCGAGAATATTCTGATGGGGCACGGCTCGGAAATGTTCAAGCACTTCATGGAGATTCGCGGCGTCGGCATCATCGATATCGGCAAAATGTTCGGAGTACGCGGCATTCGCATGCGGAAGCGAGTCGAGACGGAAGTTGAACTGGTGGACTGGCGCGAAGATGAGGACTACGAGCGCACGGGCATCGAGGATCAGTACAAGGAATACCTCGGAGTTCGCATCCCCTATGTACAATTGCCGATTTTCCCCGGCAAGAACATTACGGTAATCGCCGAGACGATCGCCTTGAACCTTCACTTGAAAGTCTACGGCTTTCATCCCGCTAAGGAGTTCAGTGCGGCGCTCACACACGCTATGAATTCGCGCGCGCGGATTGAGTCTTATCTGGAAAAGGACTTCGAGTAGATTTCGCCACGGATTCTGAATGGTCAACGCGTTAATACTGACGCACGACCGACTCGGAGCGGTATTGATGGAGTCTGTCGAGCGGAATCTGGGTCCTCAGTCGGGAGTCACCGTCCTGTCCAACGAGGGGCTGGCGCTTGACCAAATCATCGACAAGGTCCAGGCGAAATTGGGTCCGGACGAGGCGGTCCTGTTCGTAGATTTCTGTGGCGGTTCTCCCTATTCTGCCTGCCGCGCAGCCCGTGAAGGGCGGCCGCGCTGCGCCTTGATTTCCGGCGTAAACCTCCCAATGTTATTCTCCTTTTTCACCAAACGCGAGAAACTTCCGTTCGAGCAGCTTGTCGAGACCGTGAGGGCTGACGGCGTGCGTGGCATCCAACTTATCTTTGAATGAACCTGAAAGTCCCGTGGAAGAAAGACCGGCTGCTCTTTCCCATCGTAAGAATTGATGACCGTCTCATTCACGGACAGGTGATCGTCGGCTGGGGCCAGGGTCTGGAACTCAGTCCGGTTATTCTGGCGTCCGACCGTGTGGTTCGGGATCCGGCGCTGTCGCGTACGATTATCGAACTCATTCCGCAAGAAATGAACGGAGAGGTGCTTTCCCTGACGGAAACCGCCGAGCGGTGGCTTCGCGGAGATTGGAAGGGCAAGCGCATCATGATTGTCGTCGAAGCTCCGGTTGACGCACTGAAATTGATTCGACTCGGCGCTCCGCTGCGCCGACTCACAATTGGTGGGCTCCACTTTCGCGAAGAGCGTATCGAGATCTTGCCCTATGTCTATCTCTCGGATTGGGATCGCACGACACTCTCGGAAATCAGGCGAGAGGGAGTAAAGATTCAATGCCAGGACATCCCCACGGCTAAACCCGTCGCATATGAGGAGTAGTATTGTTAGAATCACGCAAGACTGAACTAAAGGTCGGACTTGCAGTTGTCCTCTCAATCGTGATTCTCGTTGGAGGAATTCTCTGGGGCAAAGGCTACCGGCTATCTGTTGCAAGGTACAAGATCATGGTCGAGTTCAGCAACATCGGCGGACTCGAGACCGGCTCAAACGTCATGGCCAACGGAGTCGTGCAGGGGCGGGTGGGCGCCATCGAATTAAGGTCCGGGCGCGTGTTTGTTGAGGCTCACATTGACAAGAGCGTGACGATCTACAGCGATTATGTCATTACAATTGAGTCTCCGACGCTCATGGCTGGAAAAGCTCTTGCGATCTATCCCGGCAGTCAAGCGCCAACGGCGGATGTCAACACGACTCTGAAAGGGACGGATCCCCTTGGTATGACCGAGGCGATGGCGGTATTTCAGGAAATTTCTGCGGATGTCACGGTTACGCTTGGAAACTTGAACAATCTGCTGGTGAACCTGAATACCATGGCCGGGGACACAGGGAATCAGCAAAACCTCTCCGGTCTATTGCGTGATGCAAGCAGCACGGCATCGCAAGCGTCCAGTTTTCTTGCTGCCAACCGCGATCAGCTTGCCACAACTTTGGACAAGCTCGACTCGGCGGCGACCTCGTTTCAGCGCGTCGCTGCGGTTGCCGAGTCAAGATTCGGATCGACGATCAACAGTCTGGATTCCACGGCGAAGGAGGTCAGTGGTCTGGTGCAATCCGCGCGAGGCATCCTTGACAAACTTCAAGGCAGTGATAACACCGCCGGGCGGTTATTGAACGATGATTCTCTCTATGTCCAGTTGAGCGGCGCGCTGGCGGAGATCGACTCTCTGGCGCGGGATATTCGCAAGAACGGCATGAAGCAAAAAATCATTCTGTTTTGACCAAAAAGTTCGGGCCATGCATACTTACTCGTAGGAATCGGTGAGGTGAAGATTGACGAGAAACGCGAGCTGATCGCCGTCGCGCGGGGCGACTTGCCGGCGGATCTTCTGCTCAAGAATGCCCGCGTTGTGAATACGCTTTCCTTGGAGATAGAAGAGGAAAGCGTTGCTGTTTATGGCGGTCGAATTGCTGGAATCGGAGCCTATGATGCGCGGATGATAATGGACCTGCATGGGGCCTATCTCTCACCGTCGTTCATCGACGCGCATATCCATTTGGAATCGAGTCTGCTTGCGCCTGCTGAGTTTGCGCGCGCGGTAGTTCCTAACGGAACGGGAGCGGTCATTGCCGATCCGCATGAAATTGCCAACGTTTGCGGAGTCCACGGAATTCGTTTCATGCTTTCGGCAACGCGGAATCTGCCGATCGACGTGCGAATCATGTTGCCGTCATGCGTCCCCGCGACTTCGATGGAGACGTCCGGTAC
>CAZGVT010000165.1:0-7235 GCA_964529255.1 uncultured Alphaproteobacteria bacterium
CCCTCGCGCGATCTTTGTTTGTTCGCTGGTTCCTGGACTGGGTGACAATCCTCAGTTCACCGTTGCGCGGCGAGTGGAAGAGGAGTCTGGCTGTGCTTGCCGCTCACTGGCATGTGTTGAAGAATTTTTCCGGCATCCTTCGCAAGCGCAAGCTGGTGCAGCAAATGCGAACAGTGTCCGACTTGGAGCTGCGGAACGTTGTTTATCCTCGCAGCGTGGTCCGACGATATTACCTCAATAAGATGAAAACCTATAGCCAACTTTCGGCCGAATGGTGAAATTCGATACGCACCGCTGGTGCGCTACCTTCGTTTTCCTCGCATCCCTTGTCGTTTACGCCATGACGATGGCGGACACGGTATCGTTTTGGGATTGCGGGGAATTCTCCGCGTGTTCCTACACGCTGGCAGTGCCTCATCCTCCGGGATCTCCACTCTTCCTGCTGTTGGGAAGAGTGTTTTCATTGCTGCCGATTTCCGAAGACATTGCCGTGCGCATCACCTGGATGTCCGTGCTGGCCAGCGCGTTCTCAATTCTGCTCATGTACCTGATCGTCGTGCGTCTTATCCGCCACGTTCGCGGGGTGGAGATTACCGCGTTGGATAAGGTCATCACCTACGGTGGAGCGATCGTTGGCTCGCTGACTTTGTCCTGGTCGTACTCGATGTGGTTCAATGCCGTTGAGTCGGAAGTCTATGCGATGAGTCAGTTCTTCACACACCTGGTGGTGTGGCTGATTCTGGTTTGGCACGAGAAAGCGGACGAAGTCGGCAATGAGCGATGGCTGCTGCTGATCGGTTATATGATCGGACTTTCCACCGGCGTGCACTTGCTGATGATTCTGGCGGTGCCGGCACTGGCGCTGGTGATATACTTTCGCCGGCGCACGTTTTCGCTTACCTCGTTTCTGGCCATGGCTGCCGGAACCGGTGTGGCGTTCATTATGGTGTACCCCGGCGTCGTAAAATGGCTGCCGAGTCTCGCAAGCAAGTACAACTTCTATGTGCCGCTTATCGTCTGCTTTGCCATCGGTGCGATCTTTTACTGGGCAGCAAAAAACAGGCACGGAATTATCGGCGTCGGTGCGGCGGGTGTGCTGCTCGTCGTCATCGGCTACTCCTCGTACGGCATGATTTACGTCCGGTCGCAATTGAATCCCTCGATCGACGAGAACGATCCCGATACGCCGGCCAAGTTTCTCTCATATCTGAACCGGGAACAATACGGAGATCGCGAGATGTTTCCGCGCGTGTGGAATCGCAATCCGGAATATAAGAGCGAGTCCCACTTTTTCTGGAAGTACCAGGTAGACAAAATGTTCAACCGGTACTTATACTGGCAGTTTATCGGTCGCGAGGGCGCTCCCCATCAGGAATTTCAAGATGCGGGAGTTCAGCCGAACTACTCGCTCTTGAAGTGGATCGGGGCCGATAGTGGTCTTGGCCGTTGGTTGATGATACTGGCGTGCGTTCCCTTTACGCTGGGTCTAATTGGTCTGTTTTATCAATTCGTGAAGGACAAGACCGGGTGGATATTGGTCGCATCGCTCTTCTTCATGACTGGCTATGCGATCATCTTGTATCTGAATCAAGATGATCCGCAGCCGCGCGAGCGTGACTACTCGTACGTGGGGGCGTTCTTTGCCTTCGCGCTCTGGATCGGGATCGGAGCCGCTGCAGCTATCGAGTGGCTGGCCTCGCGTATCAAGAGCGAGAGCACTCGTCCGATGATTGCAATTGTGACCACTGTGTTGCTCTTTTTCGCCGCTCCGGTGATGTTGCTGGCCAATAACTATTCCATGAATGACCGCAGCGGAAACTACGTCGCGTGGGACTATAGCTATAACATGCTCATGTCCTGCGAGCCGAACGGGATTCTGTTCACCAACGGCGACAACGACACATTTCCGGTTTGGTACCTTCAGGAGGTTGCAGGAATCCGGAAAGACGTTCGGCTCGTCAACTTGAGTTTGCTGAATACGGGCTGGTACATCAAGCAGTTGAAAGTGCGTGATCCCAAAGTTCCGATTTCTTTCAGTGAGCAGTATGTTGACCGCTATCTCGAAGATAACACGGCCGAAGCGCTGGTGCAGAGATTCTGGCCGGCGGAAAAGCAGAAAGTTGAACTGAACACGGCTGAAGGCAAAATGAGCTGGACGTTGCCCGCGGCGATGTACGTCAATATTCCGGGGCGCGAGGATCCGAACCGCGCGCCGAATTTCCTGCGCGTGCAGGACATTATGATCCTCGACATTCTGCGCACGAATTTCGATCCTGCCAAGACGCCGAATCCGCGTCCGATTTATTTCGCCGTGACGGTGGCGAATTCGAACATGATCGGCCTGCGAGACTACCTGACGATGGAAGGCCTCGTCTTTCGCGTGAATCCGCGGGCGAAGCAAATCAATATGGAAATCGATCCGGTTGCGCTCGAAAAGCACATCTTTGAGACCTTCCGGGAATCATTCCGCGGCATCGATGATCCGGGAGTGCACTTTGACGACAACGTTTCAAAGTTGCTCCAAAACTACCGGTCGGCTTTTCTTCAGCTCGCGTATTACTATTCAAGCGTTCCCGACACGACCACCGCCACTGCGACTCCTGCGTCACTCGACGAGCGGATGGAGAATTTCAAACGACTGCCCAACAGACAAAAGGCGCTGACCTTGCTGGAGTATATGGACAAGGTGGTTCCGGAGGAAGTTCGTCCAATCGGTAATCCGGAGCTATCCGTGCAACTTGGCCGCATGTATTACGAGTTGGGTAAGCCGGATGAGTTGAAGCGCAGGCTTGACCTGGCGACCTCGCGAACGGATCTCCGGTTTGATTCTCGCGTCCGATTGGCCGCTCTGTGGGCCGCCCAGTTCAACGACACCGCCAAAGCTCGAATGTCGCTGAATCAGGCGCTGGGTGAAAACCCGAGTGGTGATCTTTGCTATCAAGCCGGGACGCAACTCTTCCAAAGCGGCGCGCATCAGCTCGCATCAGAGATGTTCGAGAAGGCGCTTCAGCTCAATCCTAACGACGGCTCGGTCGTGGGTGCGTTGATGCAATCGTTAGATGCTATCGGCGACCTCAGTCGCGCCCGTACCGTGCTGCAGTCGTGGGTGGATAAACATCCGACGGACGCCGGGGCAAAACGCCGGCTGGAGCAACTCGACCAGAGACTCTCCGGCGACACTCTCGCCGCCAAATCAAACTAAGCTACTTTTTCACTAAATTCTGGAACACTCTTTTCTGGAGGATTTTCGATGACACGCCTAATTGGAACCGCTTTTTTGCTTGCCCTGTGTCTGATGGCTATGGGTTCCAGCGCCGCGATAGCTGAAGAGACGAAACAACGATATGGCGTCGAACTACGCGGGGGGTTCGGCGTTTACGATATGGGGGACATAACTTCCGGCGCGGAGTACATGCAGAGCCGGAGACAAGGAAACGGCCTCACCAGCGAGGATAACGGCCCGATGGCCGGATTCAGCGCGCTGTTTCGTCCCGCTCGCAGGCAGATGTGGGAGTTCGGATACAACGCGCTGCTTGACGTTGAGAATCTGGTCGAAAATTCGTTCACCGACACCGCATCGGGTCAAATCCTGATGCATGCTAATGAGTTCTTTCTCAAGGCTCATCTCGTAAACCACTTGACCGATCGCGTTGAGTTCACTCTCGGTGGCGGACTTTCCTACTACAATGTGGAATTGCAGATTCAGGATGACTTCGACAATCGCTATAACTACGACGCCGTCGCCCGTTGCTTCGGCTTGGTGGGGAGTGCCGGACTCGAGTTTCTGCTCAGCAATCGTATTGGTCTGAATCTCTCCGGCGGTGGTCGTGTCGCAAATGCGACTGATTTCTCGCAGGAATCCACCACAGGCGTGCGTTCCGGGTTGAGTGTGCTCGGCGGCTCGCGGCCATTCGAAGTTAATCTCACCGGCGCTTACGGCCAGGTCGGTTTGCGTTTTTATTTCGACAAAGTTACTCAACCGGTTGATTTTACGCACTGATCGGCGGCTCTGTCTGCCGTTCAGAGTGCGTCCACTAATTTGACCATCACTCGCGCATGCGCGAGTGATGGTCTTTTCACTGATAGTCAAAACCAACCAAAGGTGTTTGTGCAGGACGAGCGTCCGACTCGCCGGAACAACTTCCGCCGGAATTTGCGAATTACCCCGTTGACCTCGTAATGAAGGGACTGGTTGTCATCCCGACGTATAACGAGCGCGAGACCATTGACCGGGTTCTGGACTCCGTTCTGGCACAGAATCTTGGTCTGGATATTCTCGTCGTCGACGACAATTCTCCGGACCGGACCGCCGACCGGGTGCGCGAGCGTCAGCAGGAAAATGACCACATCAAGCTGACGGTTCGTTCCGGAAAACTCGGCCTCGGCACTGCGTATGTCACCGGATTCAAGTACGCGATTGAAAACGGATACGAGTGTGTCTTCGAGATGGACGCGGATTTTTCGCACGATCCCAAGGAACTGCCGAAATTTCTCGAAGCGATAGAATCGCACGACTTTGTGCTCGGGTCGCGGTATGTGAACGGGATATCGGTCGTGAATTGGCCACTCAGACGCCTCATGCTTAGCTACTTCGCGTCGCACTACACGCGATTCATCACGGGAATGCCGATCAAGGATCCAACCGGAGGCTACAAGTGTTTTCGCATCGAAGTCCTCAAGGCGATCGATCTGGACCGGATTCACTCAGGCGGCTACAGCTTCCAGATTGAAATGAACTTTAAGGCCTGGAAGAAGGGTTTTCGCTGGAAGGAGATCCCGATCATATTTGTCGATCGCCGGGTGGGTCAATCGAAAATGTCCAAGGCGATTATCCGCGAGGCCGTCATGATGGTCTGGAAACTCCGGTTGAATTCCGTGCTCGGCAAACTGTAGATGGAGCCCCGGGACTGCGTTTCGGCACTGATTGTGACCTACGAATCGCATGAGCACATTCAGGCTTGTCTGCAGTCCCTGTACGAACATTCCGCATCGTGGCTGAGGGAGTGTATCGTTGTCGACAATCACTCCGCGGACAACACGGTGGAGATTCTGAAGAGAGAGTTTCCGCAGATTCGCGTCATTGTAAATGACCGCAATGTTGGATTTGGCAAGGCGGTCAATCAGGCGGCGAAATACGCTTCGGGTGAGTATCTCTGGGTGCTGAACCCGGATACGAAAGTCAACGCATCGACTGTCGCAGAACTCGTATTGCTGCTTGACTATCGCGATAAGGCCGGCGCCTGTGGACCGAAAATCGTCAACCTTTCCGGTGAGTTTCAGCGGGTTTCGCGGCGCGGATTCCCGTCACTCTCCGCCGCATTCGGATATCTTTCCGGCTTGGACAGGTTGTTTCCGCACGGAAAGCTCGGCGCTTATCACCGTCGAAGGCTCTCCGAGCATCGCGAAGTTACAACGGATTGTCTGTCCGGTTGTTGTATGCTCATTCGACGTTCGGTGTTTGAAGAAGTCGGTGGCTTCGACGAGGATTACTTCCTGTTCGGGGAAGATATTGATTTGTGCTGGAAGATTGCTCGTGCCGGTTATGAAAGATGGTATGTTCCAAGAGCATGGGTCGTCCACGTCAAAGGCGCCAGTATGGATTTTCTTGGGTCGCGCGCGAGGCGTGAGTTCTATCATTCAATGGAACTCTATATCGACAAACGCCTCACGGACCGCTACTCCCCGCCGATCAGAATAGCGCTGAAGCTGGGAGTTCGCGCCGTACAATTCGCAGGCCGCTGGATGTAACGCAGGGAGAAGAGAATGGCTAATCCCGCTACCGAGATCAAGACCGGAAACGTGGGCGATAAATCGGCTCACGTCAGAGGCTCTTTCGCCGATTCCTTTGTCATGGAATTCGAGAAGCCCGTTGTCGAACTCGAGCGCAAGATCGCTGAAATGCGCGCACTTGCCAGCGAACCCAGTATGCGTTCGCTCACGGCTGAGATCGACCGCATGGAAAAAAAGGCCGCGAAGATGCGCATGGAAGTCTATCGCGGTCTTTCCGCGTGGCAGAAGGTGCAGATGGCCCGGCATCCGCGCCGCCCTTACACGCTCGACTACATTCAGAGAATCTGCTCTAACTTCACGGAGCTGCACGGGGATCGCGGATTTGCGGATGACCATGCGATTATCGGCGGCATGGCCGAAATCGAAGGCGAGCAGGTGATGCTCATCGGTCATCAGAAGGGACGTGGAACAAAAGACAATCTGTTCCGTAATTTCGCTATGGCGCATCCGGAAGGTTATCGCAAAGCGATGCGGCTGATGCACCTTTCGGCGAAATTCAAGCGACCAATCATAACGCTTGTTGATACGCCCGGAGCGTACCCCGGATTGGGTGCGGAAGAACGAGGTCAGGCTGAGGCTATTGCCCGCAGTTTGTATCAGATGGCGCAGTTACCGGTGCCAATCGTTACGATTGTGATTGGCGAAGGCGGCTCCGGCGGAGCGCTTGCGATCTCAGTCGCGGATGAAATTCACATGATGGAGTATTCCATTTACTCAGTTATTTCTCCCGAGGGCTGTGCATCCATTCTCTATCGCGATGCGGGTCAGGCCGAACAGGCGGCGGAGTCGCTTAAGCTGACATCGAATGATCTGCTGAATCTCGGAATAATCGATAGCATCATCGAGGAGCCGTTGGGCGGTGCGCATTCAGACTATGATCTTTCCGCTGATCGCATGAAGAAGCAGATTCTCGAATCTCTCGAGCGACTCAAGGCAAAATCGAGCGAGACACTCGTGCGCGATCGACACTCAAAGTATGAGAAGATCGGTTTCTTCCTCGAAGGATGATTCGCCGCTCTTTGAGCACCGCACGTCCTTCCGTGTGCGCTACGCCGAAACAGATGCGATGGGGTGGGTCTATTACGCGACCTACCTCACTTACTTCGAAATCGGCCGAACGGAGTTAATGCGAGCCTGCTGGAAGTCCTATCGAGAGCTGGAAGATTTAGGCCATCGATTGCCGGTCGTTGAAGTACGGTGCAAATATCGGCGCGGTGCCCGGTATGACGACCGGATCGACGTTGACACGTGCTTTCAAATGCCGTCCGGCTATCGTTTGCGATTTGACTACAAAGTCCGACTGGATCCGACCGGCGATTTACTTGCGGAAGGTTGGACCGAGCATTGCTTTGTATCTCATGCGGGAAAGCCTGTGCCGATACCCGTAGAGCTTCGGCAGCTCGCCGGACTTGGCTGACAGGGTTCTTATCACAGGTGCGACTGGA
>CAZGVT010000166.1:0-449 GCA_964529255.1 uncultured Alphaproteobacteria bacterium
GCGCTCTGTGAACAGGAGGGTGTTCGAGCGGTTATTCTGTCAAATTTCTTCTCTAGCCTTGTGGCGCAGGTCGAAACCGAGGTGCTCTACGACCAGCCGGTGCTCATCTATACTCCCATGCGGCACCGGGAGTGGCAGTTGCTTGTCAAGCGGCTATTCGATCTTGTCTTTGCCGGAATGATGTTACTCTTGCTGTCGCCCTTGCTTCTCTTGATCGCGGTGTTGATTAAAGCCGGCGACGGCGGCCCGGTATTTTACACATGGAAAGTCGTCGGACAGAACAAGAAGAACTTCAAGGGCTACAAGTTTCGCACGATGATTACCGATGCGGACGCGGTGAAAGAGAAGTTGTTGGCCCAGAATGAGATGAAGGGTGTTGCGTTCAAGATGAAAAACGATCCCCGGATTACGAGCGTGGGCCGCTGGCTGAGAAAATTCAGCCTCGATGA
>CAZGVT010000166.1:459-2456 GCA_964529255.1 uncultured Alphaproteobacteria bacterium
TGGGCGGCGAAGCCTTCGAGATCTACAAGTTCCGCACCATGTTCCACGTCGAAGACGAAGTCGCCACGGGCGACGCCGCCAATCAGGCAAGCTGGACCGCGCGCAACGACCCGCGCGTCACCCCCCTTGGCCGCTGGCTCCGCGCCACAAGCCTCGATGAACTGCCGCAATTGTGGAGCGTTTTCAAAGGTGACATGTCCGTCGTCGGACCACGCCCTCCGCTTGAAACTGAACTGCGTAGATTTGAAAGCTGGCATCGTCGAAAACTCTCCGTCAAACCGGGATTGACTTGCCTTTGGCAGATTTCTGGTCGGAGCACGATTACCGATTTTGATGAGTGGGTGCGACTCGACCTTGCCTATATCGACAACTGGTCGCTGTGGCTGGACTTCAAGATACTCCTGCGGACGATTCCGGTAGTTCTCTCCGGTCGAGGTGCGCATTGATTTGGTTATCAACACGAACTTCATGCACGTTCTGATCACCGGCGGAGCCGGATTCATCGGTTCGCATACTGCGGACGCGCTGCTGAATCGCGGTGACCAAGTTACGATTCTCGACAGCCTCGAACTTCCCACTCACAAGAACGGCAAACCTTCCTATCTTTCTCCTCACGCGAGATTTATTCAGGGTGACGTGCGCAATCGCGGCGATCTTCTAAAGGCTCTGGACGGCGTCGACGCGGTGATGCATCTGGCGGCATATCAAGATTATCTTCCGGATTTCAGCAAGTTCTTTTCGGTCAATTCGGTGGGAACGGCACTGATTTATGAGCTAATCGTCGAGAAGGCGCTGCCGATTCACAAAGTTGTTGTGGCGTCGTCTCAGGCTGTGGCAGGCGAAGGGTTGTACCGGGGCTCAGATGGTCAAACGGTAGCGCCGTATCTTCGCTCGCCTGAACAACTCCGTGCGGGGCAATGGGAGTTTGTAGACAAGTCAAGCGGAGGACCGTTGCAATGGCTGCCGACTCCGGAGCAGCATGCTCATCCCTGCAATCAATATGCGTTGTCCAAGTACTCGCAGGAGTTGATGGCCATTGCGTTTGGGCGCCGCTACGACATTCCGACTACCGTGGCGCGTTACTCAATTGTGCAGGGCGCAAGACAGAGCTTCTATAACTCGTATTCCGGCGCGTGCAGGATATTCTCCTTGAGCTACTTCTTCGGCAAGCATCCGGTGATTTACGAAGACGGACGCCAGGTGCGGGATTTCGTGAATATCGCGGACGCCGTCTCTGCCAATCTGCTGTTGCTGGATGAGCCTCGCGCGGTGGGTCGAGTATTCAATGTCGGCGGAGGGAAAGCCCTTACGGTATCCGAGTTCTGCAGGATGGTTGCGCGGGAGTTCGGAAAGGAGGATCTTGAGCCTCTCGTTCCGGGAAGGTATCGATTCGGCGATACGCGGCACAGCTTCTCCGATATCTCGGCAATTGGGTCGCTCGGCTGGGTACCACGTAGATCAGCGGAAGTCTCCGTCCGGGAGTATCGGGAGTATCTTGAGCAGCAAACGGATATCGAGGACGTTCTCGAATTCGCGGAGAAGAACATGCGCGCGATGAATGTCGTGCGGGAAAGCAAAGCGATTCACTGAAATGAGAGTTCTTGTCACGGGTGGGGCCGGTTTCATCGCTTCGCATGTCGCCGACGGTTACCTTGCCGCAGGGCATGACGTCGCCGTACTGGACAATCTGAGCACCGGTTTCAGGCGGAATGTTCCTGCGCGCGCGCGCTTTTTTGAAGGCGACATTCGCGACGGAGAATTTGTGCGAAGGACGATGGAAGAGTTTCAGCCGGAAATCGTCAATCATCACGCCGCGCAAATGGATGTCCGCCGTTCGCTGGATGACCCGTTCTTTGATGCGGAGTGTAATATTGTCGGCTCGCTGCGGATAATTCTCGAATCGTTGCGCGTCGGCACCCGGCGATTCATCTATGCCGCGACGGGCGGAGCCGTGTTTGGTGAACTGCCACAGCTTCCGGCGGACGAGTTACAACCTG
>CAZGVT010000166.1:2466-7216 GCA_964529255.1 uncultured Alphaproteobacteria bacterium
ATCCCGAGTGTGCCTACGGAATTTCGAAACACACGGCTGAGCATTATCTGGAACTGTACCGAATTCTGCGCGGACTGACGTACGTGGTGTTGCGCTATGGAAATGTGTATGGTCCGCGACAAAATCCGCACGGCGAAGCGGGAGTGAATGCGATCTTCATCGGTCTGATGCTCGAAGGGAAGACGCCGACAATTTTCGGCGACGGTGAACAACTTCGCGACTATGTGTTTATCGACGATGTGGTCCGCGCGAATCTGGCGGCGCTGGAGCGAGGTGACAATCAAATATTCAACATTGGAACGGGCATCGGACTGTCCGTAAATCGTTTGTTCAGTGAGTTGTGCACAATCCTCGCCTTCGATCGGCCCGCCGTCTATGCGCCGCCGAGAGCGGGTGAGATTCGCCGCATCTATCTGGATTCCGGCAAGGCTCGCCGTGTGCTCGACTGGAAGTCGGAAGTGCCAATCTCGGAGGGACTCAAGCGGACAGTGGCTTGGTTTGAATCTCGCAAAACCGCCGTTCCTGCATGAAGGCGATATTGCTTGCGGCGGGAGTCGGAAGCCGCTTAGGAACATTGACTGCGGAGACGCCCAAGTGTTTGCTCCCGATTGCAGGGCGCCCGTTGTTGGATTATTGGATCGAGAGCATGTCGGCGGCGGGAGTTACGGAAGTGCTGATCAACTTGCATCACCTCGCGGAAAAAGTCGAGGCGTATCTGGAGCGAGCGACCCCGGACGTGATCTTTCATCGCCTGTATGAGCCGAAGTTGTTGGGGAGTGCGGGAACGATTCGTACCGCCAGGAAGTTCGTAGAGGGCGAGGAAGAGTTCTTCATTCTGTATGCCGACAATTTCTCCCGCGCGAATCTTCGCACCTTGTTGGATTTTCATAGAGCGAAGTCGCGGCCCGTGATGACGATGCTCGCCTACAGAACCCAGGAACCCACGCGGTGCGGGATTCTTGAATTTGACGAGACGCAGCGGGTCGTGTCTTTTGAAGAGAAGCCGGCACGTCCGAGATCGAATTTCGCCAACGCGGGCATTCATGCCGCCGGTCCGGGACTTTTTGAATTTCTTCCGGAATTTGCGCCTGCTGATATAGGCTTTCACGTGTTGCCGAAATTAGTCGGGCACGCGTTCGGCTACGTCACTGAGGAGTACATTCTTGATATTGGTACTCCGGAAAACTACGCGCGCGCGCAACGCGACGCACTCTCGTTCGCACTTGCATAAATGGTCATTTCACAAACTCCACTTCGTTTAAGTTTTGCCGGCGGCGGCTCCGACTTCGCAGAGTTTTATCGCTTAGGCGCGGGTAGAGTCATCTCCACCGCTATCGACAAATATATATTTGTGATTATCAAGGAGCGGTTTGACGAGAAGATATTCCTTAATTACTCGCGCAAGGAAATCGTCGACCGGGTCGACGAGATTCAGCATGAACTCGTGCGCGAGGCCATGCGAATGACCGGCATCGAACGCGGCGTGGAAATCTCCATGCTTGCGGACGTGCCGTCGGAAGGAAGCGGCTTGGGATCTTCCTCTTCGCTTGTCGTCGGATTGCTGAATGCCATGTATATGTATCGCGGGGAGCAAGTAACGGCGGAGCGCTTGGCCGTTGAATCCTGCGAGATCGAGATCGGGCGCTGCGGACGGCCGATTGGAAAGCAGGATCAATACATTGCCGCATTTGGCGGAATTCGAGAGTTCACTTTCAATGCGGATGAATCCGTGAAGGTCGAGACCATTGAATTGCGCGGAAAATCCCTTTGGCAGCTTGGTCAGCATTTGATGCTGTTCTACACCAATCGCACCCGCAATTCCGCCGAGATTCTTACGGAGCAAAAGCAGCAGACGCATGCACGGCGGGAGACGATCTGCGAGATGTTACCGCTGGTAGATCGCATTCGCGATGCGCTCCGTAATGAGCGATTCGATCAAATCGGAACGGCGTTGCATGACGGCTGGCTGTTGAAGCGAAAGCTCGCCTCGCGCATTACGGACTCCGGGATCGACTCGATGTACGAGAAGGCGCTTGCGGCCGGAGCCGTGGGTGGAAAAATTGCGGGAGCCGGGGGGGGGGATTTCTGCTATTGCTGGTTCCGCCCGCAAAGCAGGAGTTTGTGCGCGCCGTTCTGTCGGAACTCTATGAACTTCCGTTTCTGCCGGAAAGAGACGGATCGAAAGTGATTTTCAACTTGAGAAGATACCCGTTTAAATAATATGGAAAACCGCCGAAACCACATCGAGTCGTATCTCACGCAACTTCGGAGCGTGCTTGACGGACTGGACCTCGCACAGGTTGAAGCGGTGCTCGAGGTTTTCGAGAAAGCTTACCGGGACGACCGGACGGTTTTCATCTGCGGTAACGGCGGTTCCGCATCCACCGCCGGACACTGGGTCTGCGACTTCTCCAAAGGGACAAATCGCGACGGAGCGCGGCGGTTTCGGATGTACTGTCTTTCCGACAATCTCGCCATGCTGACGGCCTACGGCAATGACGTCAACTATGAGAGTATTTTTGCCGAACCGGTTCGAACGTACGCGCGGCCGGGCGACGTCGTCGTACTGCTTACGGCGTCGGGCAACTCTCCAAACGTCCTGGCGGCAGCGAAGGCTGCACGGGAAGCCGGCGCAATCACCGTCGGACTGATCGGATTCGGCGGCGGTAAACTCTCGTCGATCGTAGACTATCAGGTCACGGTTCAATGCCGGGAATACGGACCCGTTGAAGACCTTCATCTCATCCTCGATCATATCATCAGTCTCTATGTGCGCAAAGTGATCGCCACCCAATCCTGATTCGCGATCCTGCTCACTCTCTACTTCACTCAGGTGTTAAACTAATTCCATGAAACTGACGGTAGTCGGTACCGGATATGTCGGGCTCGTGACCGGTGCTTGTCTTGCGGATACTGGTCATCACGTCATTTGTGTTGACATCGACGAGTCCAAAATCGAACGGCTCAAACAAGGTGTGATTCCGATTTACGAGCCCGGTCTCGAAGAAGTCGTGGCGCGAAATGTGGATAAAGGAAGGTTGCTGTTCACTACGCGGCTAAACGAGGCTATTCCGGGTTCCGAGATTTGTATGATCGCCGTGGGGACTCCGTCCGCGCCGGATGGCGCTGCGGATCTTACCTTCGTGCTGGCCGCGGCTGAGGAAATCGGCAAGTGCATGACCGGCTACACAATTGTCGTGAACAAATCCACGGTCCCGATCGGAACGGGAGACCTTGTGCGCGAAAGAGTCGCGAAGCATGCGAAGCATGAGTTTGACGTCGTTTCCAATCCCGAATTCCTTAAGGAAGGCGATGCGATCAACGACTTCATGAAGCCGGATCGAATCGTGCTTGGCGTGAGTAGTCCGCGCGCGGAAGAGATTATGCGCAAGCTCTACGCGCCGTTTCATCGAACGGGATATCGCATTCTGGTCATGGACGTGCGCTCGGCTGAAACGACCAAGTACGCGTCCAACGCGCTGCTGGCGACCAAGATCACGTTCATGAACGAAGTCGCAAATTTCTGCGAACAGGTCGGCGCGGATGTTACGCAAGTCCGATTCGGAGTGGGCTCAGACAAACGCATCGGGCCGCATTTCCTTTTTCCCGGCGTCGGTTATGGCGGGTCGTGTTTTCCCAAGGACGTGCTGGCCCTGATCAAGATGGGAAGAGAGCACGGCCGTCCGCTCAAGTTGCTCGAAGCTGTGGATGCCGTGAACTCGCAACAAAGGCTTCGCGTCGCCGAGAAAGTGACCGCCGTCCTGGGAGAGAATCTCGCCGGGAAGACGATTGCGGTTTGGGGGCTGTCGTTTAAGCCGCGCACTGATGATATGCGTGAAGCGCCTTCGATCTATACGATTGAATATCTGCTCAAGCGAGGCGCGTCCATTCGGGCCTACGATCCCGCCGCAATGGATGAAGCAAGGAGAGTTTTTGGCGACCGGATTGTGTTCGCCAAGGATTCTTATCCCGCACTCGAGGGCGCAGATGCATTAGCGATCGTAACGGAGTGGAACGAATTTCGCGATCCGGACTTCGCGCTCATGAAATCGCTCTTGAAACGCCCACTGATCATTGATGGGAGAAATCTGTTCGAGCCGGCCGATGTGAGAAAGCTCGGGTTTGAATACCACTCCATCGGACGCCTTTGAGGTGATCCCGGTGATGCGGGCCGGATACCGGGAAGTCCGTCGCCTCGCCCTGTTGCTGGTGATCGCATCTTTTTGTTCGTGCGCGAAAGTCGGGGCTCCGCCGGGCGGATCCGCGGATGAAAGCGGACCGTCGGTAAGCTCTTCATTCCCCGAGCCGGATGCGACCAGCGTAACCAGGAAGATAACGGCGTGGCTGGAGTTTTCGGAGCCGGTGAATCGCGCATCGGTGGAGGCTGCATTGTTCTTTGCACCCGATCCCGGTCAGCGGTTACGCTACAAATGGCGCGGACGAAGGCTCTTTCTCGACTTTCTCGACTCCCTCGAATCGAATCGGACGTATGTAATCAGCCTCGGCAGCGAAGCGAAGGACATTCGCGGCAATCCCATTGGCTACAGCTATACGATCGCATTTTCCACCGGTGCGGAGATCGACCGTGGACGACTCGAAGGACGGATTGCAGGCGAGAAGTCACCGCAATCCATTTCGATCTGGGCGTACTCATTGCAAGACAGCCTGCCAGATCCCGAACGCGATGAGCCTGAGTACAGATTGCAGGCGAGCCGTGATGGGACGTTTCGGTTCGGATATCTCCGGAACG
>CAZGVT010000167.1:0-7125 GCA_964529255.1 uncultured Alphaproteobacteria bacterium
GTTTGCTCGTCTGACTTGGGACAAAGCCGGTATAATAATCCGCCGGAATCTCACCGGGTGTGCGGTAAATGAGCCCCGGATAGGTCGTGAATGCCGCGTAATCACTCTGCGGAAATCGATCCAGGAGTCCCCAATCATGTGCGGTGGTATCGTTCACGCCGCCGAACAGCCCGCCGCGCAGTCCCTTCATGCGCTCCAACTGAAAAACGGTAAATACATGCGTCGACGGCGACGCCGCCTTGACCGCATCATACACCTGCGGGAAAAAGGCCACCCACTCATCAAATTCCTGCGGCAGATTTTCGTGGAGAAAGTTGATTTCGTTTCCGAATCCCATGTATGGCGGCTCCCAGCGGAAGGCAAAGTCGGCCGCAAATTGCAGATAGATTGCGCGGGTGGAATCGTTGAACGGCCGCAACAGCGAATCATCCGGAGCGAAGAAATTGCTCAGAATCATCGCTTGCAGATTGTAGTCCGCCGCGATTTCGGCCACGACGCGCGGCGCCGCGGTGGAATCGCCAAGCTGAATCCAGTCTCCGGCCCAAGTGAGTATTTCACCGGCCTCGTCCGCCCGCTCCAGGAACTCGACAAAATCGTCGGCAACATAGGAATGCGGGGAAAGAGAGACTCCGCGCAATGTCACGGCCTTAGCGGGTTCGTCATCAATCGGTTCGCTGCACCCGGCAAGCAGCAGGCAGAGGGTCAATCCGGACAAGGGGATGTTGCCCTTAAGAGGCGAGCATCGTTTCATGGGTCGAGGGGTTTGGAGGGCAAGGGGTCAGTCCGGCCTCTAATTTAGCGACAGGAATCCGGACTCGCAAGTGCAAAGGTTGTCATTTCAGGGGCTTGCAGGCATTGCCAATCTGGAGTGAAAGGGCTATATTGACAAGATGAACCTGCCGCCGCATGGGGAGCTGCTGAACAACGTCCGGGCCGCCGCCGAACGCTTAACCGGCTGGGCCAACCGGACTCCTGTCATGACCTCGCGCACCCTCGATGGCATCGTCGGTGCGCGTGTTTTTCTGAAGTGTGAGAATTTCCAGCGCGTGGGAGCGTTCAAATTCCGCGGTGCCTTCAATGCGATTTCCCAGCTATCGACAGCGGAGAAGGCTCGCGGCGTGATCACGCACTCCTCAGGCAATCATGCGCAGGCCGTCGCGCTCGTGAGTCGCCTGCTTGGCGTGAAGGCGACCATCGTTATGCCTGAAAATGCGCCGAAGATCAAGCTCGCCGCGACACGGGATTACGGCGCGGAAATCGTGCTCTACGATCCCGAAAAGGCCACACGGGAAGAGATTTCCGCGCGACTCGCTGAAGAGCACGGCTATGTGTTGATTCCACCCTACGATCACCTGAACATTGTCGCGGGGCAGGGAACAGCGGCCCTTGAGCTATTCAGCGATCGACCCGAACTGGAATACTTGCTTACTCCCTGTGGCGGCGGTGGATTGCTCTCCGGATCGGCCATTGCAGCGACAGGCTTGCACCCCGGTTGCAAGGTGGTCGGCGTTGAACCTGACGTTGCCAACGATGCCACACTCTCGTTTAACACAAAGCGACTGCATTCGGTCAAGAATCCGCCGACAATTGCCGACGGCACGCGCACTCCGTCGCTTGGCAAGATCACCTTTCCGCTGGTGTTGACCTATGTGTCGCAAATGGTGACCGTCAGCGAGACGGAGATTATCGAGGCTGTGCGCTTTCTGTTCTATCGCCTGAAGCTGGTGATCGAGCCGTCCGGTGCCTTGGGCGTGGCGGCGCTCCTGTTTCACAAGCTGAAGCCCTCCGGTCCTGCTGGAGTGATCCTGAGCGGCGGCAATGTGGACGCCGAAACGATGACAACGATTCTGGGAGCGAGTAGTTGAGCGATGGCCGGAGGCCGCCGCTAGTGTTGCCGCACTATTGTCGCCGAGACGGGTTAACACAACGCGCCTGATGTCACCGTAATACACAGCCGTGCGATACCCGCCCGGAATCTGTTCGCAGTTTGGATTATACTTCACACATTTTTGCATTTTCAATAAACGCTTGGTTTGGGAGATGAGGATGAGACGGATAGCCTTCACATTGATTTTCTTGGTTACGGTGTCGACATCGGCCATTGCCGCATTACCACCACGACTGATTGTGGAGTTGAGCGACGCGGCGGCCGAACAGGTCCGCGCGGATGCGTCGTGGCTCCCCAGTGAATTCGCAGGACTCGGGTTCGCGGATGCCAGGCTCGTGCCGGTATTCTACGAGCCGCGCGGAGCGGAGCGGCACGCCCTGTGGATGAAACACGGTCTGAATCGCTGGTTTCGATTGGAGGGCGACAAGCTGGATGCGGAACTGGCGGCACAGCAACTCAAATTCGTCTCCGGCGTGCGCTCCACATTTGTAAGCTATCCCGCACACACGTCAGTCACTCCGAACGACTACACGATTCATGAGATGTGGGGGTTGACGCAGATGCAATGTCCGGAGGCGTGGGACGTGCATCACGGGGATTCACCGATACTCGTCACCACCATCGACACGGGTTGTGATATCACGCATGCGGATCTCGCGGCGAATATTCATGTTAATCCCGGAGAAGATCTGAACGGCAATGGGATATGGGATCTCAGCGATGAGAACGGGATCGATGACGATTCCAACGAATTTATCGATGACATCACCGGCTGGGACTTCGTTTCCCACTCGGTGAACTCCAGCGACACGGCCGATGGCGAAGAGTACGCGCCGCGCGACAATCGGGTCTTCCCCGATATCAACGGACACGGCACTCATGTGATGGGCACCGCGGCGGGTGTAACGGACAACGGAATTGGCGTTGCGGCCGCATCGTGGAATGTGGTCGCGTTGCCGCTGCGGGCGGGTTTTGCCTGGGAAGATGACAACGGCTGGCTCCAGGGAAGCGGCTACACCGATGACTTCGCCGCTGCCATCCAATATGCGACGGACAACGGCGTGAGAGTCGTGAGCATTTCATTCGGCGGATCGGGAGCCGACCCGAGCTATCAGAGTATCATCAACTTTGCCCGTGAACAGGGAACGCTGATTCTGGCTGCGGCCGGAAACGAAAATCATTCCGTCGCAACATTTCCCGCCGCGTTTCAGGGGGTGATGGCCGTCGCCGCCACGCAGGGCGGAGATCGCCGTGCGGGCTTCAGCAATTTCGGCGGCTGGGTGGACATTGCCGCACCCGGCGTCGGCATTTGGAGCACGCTGTCTGACAGTCCCTATCACCAGCAGAGCTATGCCAGTTGGGCGGGAACCTCGATGGCCACGCCCAATGCCGCTGCGGTGGCGGGGCTCATCTGGAATGCGAATCCAAATCTCACGGACGACGATGTCGAGCGAATCCTGCTCGCAACGGCGGATAATTTCGAGGCGGTCAATCCCAACTTTCTTGGATTGCTGGGTACGGGACGCGTGAATGCGTTTCCCGCCACGGCCATTGCGGCCGGAAATCTGCTGCCTATCCCGCAAATGGCGGGCGTGTTCGTGGACGACGTCACCGGACTCGTGAATTTCGCCTGGCTGCTCGATGACAGCGGGCGGAGCGACCTGTTGCGCTACAGGATTTATCGCGACGGCGAACTCATCGATTCGACCGTGAGCGATATCTACGAAGGGCCCATCGGCGGTGCGGGATTTCACCGCTTCGGAGTGAGTGCCGTGTTTGCCGCCGGAGAGTCAGCGCCAATCTCGACCGTAATCGATTGGACACCGAGTACGCAATTGCCGATTGTCGACGATTTCGAATCCGGCCTCGCGCAATGGAGCATCGACGGTCAGGCGCAGATCGTGACCACGCAACACTATGAAGGCGGCGCGTCGCTCATGGTGCACAGCACGACCAGTGATTTGGCGGCGGCATCGGCTGTTTACGAGCCCGAAGCGACCGTGACCGCCGAGGCCTGGTTCCGCTATGCAGTGATGCCCACTGCCGGAGGCTTGCAGTGTGCGGTGGGCTTTGCGGATATTGGCGGCGCGCGCGTGGCGGCCTATGTGAATTCCAATGGCTCCATCAGCGTGTTCGATCAGTCCAGCAGTTTCACTCCCAATCCGGCGGTTACTGTGCCCACGGGAACGTGGACCAAATACGTACTTCACTGCACCTTTGACCGCATCTATGTCGCCCTCGTCACCAACGCACAGGTTGTGCTGATGAACGAAGTCGTGGAACTCGAGGGATTGGATTTGATTGGCGAAGTAAATCTTGCGAGCGTGCAGGCCGGTGGGCCGGGCTATTTCGACCATGTGAGATTTGATGGCATTCCGGCGGCAACCCATTTTCAGCCCGTGCAGCCCACCCTGCAACCGTACATGATACTGATTTCTTCGGCGGAAGGCTGCAACGGGCCGCTGGTGCCGCCGGCTGAGATTGCAGTTTACGACGGCAACACGTGCGTCGGCATGGGGCGAGTGAGTCTGGAGTGGCCGGTGGAGATTCAGACCTATGGGAACGAAGGCGGCGGCGGATTTACACCGGGGAATACGATTGAATTCCGCATTTGGTCGCCGAGTTGCGGCGAGCGCGTGGCCACGCAGGAGTTTGTTGTCGGAAACGGGACATTCGCGGACGGCGTTTACGCCCGCGCCAACATCACAGGAGTGCTCGCGGCGGAGGATCGCACTTCCGCATCGCCTGCGTCCATTGCGCTGCATCCGGCCTATCCCAATCCGTTCAACGCGAGCACAACACTAACATTTGAACTTCCGGCTTCCGGTCACACGAAACTCTCGCTCTACAATTCGCTGGGTCAGCATGTGCGCACCATGCTCAGCGAATTCATGACTCCCGGGGCGCATGAATTCACCGTGGATGCATCCGGATTGCCGTCGGGATTGTA
Organism: uncultured Alphaproteobacteria bacterium; assembly: GCA_964529255.1. GTDB lineage: Bacteria > Electryoneota > RPQS01 > RPQS01 > RPQS01 > CAZVXJ01. The sequence continues at coordinate 4,839 of CAZGVT010000167.1, forward strand.
TCTTGCGCGGCTGGAGTCTGGCTCCGAAATCGCGCAGACCAAATTGCTCTTGCTGAAATAGGTCTGCTGTGCAGCAATAGAAAAAGTGACGGGCCGACTCAACTGGGACGGCCCGTCTTGTTGCTGACAACGGCCCGAGCCGTGTTGGCTGCTTGCAGCCTACCTCCGGGCCGGTGACGTTCGAGAACTCGTGAGTGCTCGCGGACGGGCACGGAGGCCCGCCCCTACCATACGCGCGCAACAGCAGGAGTATTTTTGAGATGAATTATAGCGCACCGGCAGGGGATGAATTTGTTCTGCAGATAGGGGCATGTTCCTTGCGAAGGGAGTCACAAACCCTTTATGGGGTCACTGTGGAACATCCCTTCGGAGGAAGACATGTACAATCGTTTCGCTTTTTCAACATTACTAATCGTCGCATTGCTGCTGTGGGGCTGCCCGAAAGATGAGAAGGACGAGGATGAAAATCAGCCGTCCAATGCAAGCATCACACTAACGTCACCCAACGGGGGTGAATCTCTGGAAGCGGGGACGTCCCACGCCGTAACGTGGACGGATGTCAACGTGAATGGCGTTCGGGTTTGGTTCTCCACGGACGGCGGCAACAATTGGGTCGACGTCGGTTCAGTAGGCAACAATGCGCAGTCGTACAACTGGAGCATACCGAATTCGATTTCGTCAAACTGCCGCATCCGAGTCATGAGCGCGGACGACGGATCCGTGTTTGACGACAGCGACGCGAATTTCTCGGTTACCCCTGCCGCAGGCAATGACGCGGCGACAGGAGCCGTGAGTTCCGACGAAGAAGCGACAATCGAGACGTTTGGCGGAGCGCGCATCCGAGTCCCGATGGGTGCGGTGCCGCGATACGAAAACGGCACTGCGGGAACGATTACGTTTTCAATTGAACGGGATGATGACGTGCAGGCGAATCCGCCGTCGGGGGAACAGCTCGCCACTCCGGTGTATCGCTTCGGTCCCGAGGGTGCGGTAATGGCGATGCCGGTGGAGATTACCTTGCCGCTAGCGGAAGGTGTGAATCCGGAGGCCGTTTCGCTTTATCGGATCAATCCGACGACTCAGCAACAGGAACGGTTTGCCAGCCGTTATGATTCAGTAAATCGCGCAATCATCGGACAGACGCCGGGACTTTCAATCTGGTGGGGAAGCTACTATCCGTACGTTGAAACGGCCTGGGGCTGTGTGCACGTGGACAACAATTCCGTGACGACGTGGTTCCGCTTTTGCGTGGACTCGTTCGTGCTGGAATACCCGCAGCTTGACTTGCTGTACATGCCAGAGTATGCGATCGGTGGATTATGGGCGCCAATCGGGCATATCGGGATCACAAATGAGAGCGACTTCCGCATGCCGCAGGGAAGATATTGGATATGTACGCAGTTTTCTCTGGACGGCAATCCGAATCAGATCACGCGCGGAACGGATTACATCGAAGTGAACGATCCGTGGCACCCGTTCAATCACCCGACTTGCGTAGATTATACGGTCGGCGCGACTTCGGGGCCTGACACGGGGCGATGTGACTGCAATCCGGTGCCAACGATTCCGGTTGGGACCGGCGCAGTGCAGGTGACGCTTACGTGGTTTAATGCGCAATCGCTGGACTTGGATCTGTGGGTGACGGAGCCGGACAGCGAACGCTGCTGGTATGCGAATCCGACGACGGACAACGGCGGTCAATTGGACAGGGATAATCTTTGCGGCAACTATGAAAACGGGCGACCGGAGAATATTTTCTGGACTACGAATCCGCCGGTGGGCCAGTATGTCGTGGAGGTGGATTGGTACTCCGACTGTGGAAATGGACTGGCTTCGCAGGAAGTGCAGGTGCGGACGATCGTACAGGGGACGACGCGGACGTTCACACGCGTCATCAACAACGGCGAGACGATTGAAATTGCGCGGTTCAATGTGACGAGCGGCGGACCGAATTTCCTTCCGCCGAGCGAAACGCCGCGCATCACGCTGAACAAGCCACGCAAGGAATAGAGGTCGAGTAATTATTGGACACCCAAGGGGCTGAGTCGATGACCGGCCCCTTTTTCTGATTTCCTGCCTCTCTTTTGATGCGCGGTTGCGTACCCGGTAACCTGTAGTGGACCCCGTTTCCTGGACACGCGATCCAACAAACTTCCGTCCCGCCTGAATGAGTCGCTTCTGCATGTCAAAAAACAATCCGCAGCGCCGGGCTGCGGATAGTGTTCCGCTTTCTCGCACAGGTTTTCGGGCGAAACACAACCGAGAACTTCCGCTTGAAACGGGGCAT
>CAZGVT010000168.1:0-7087 GCA_964529255.1 uncultured Alphaproteobacteria bacterium
ATTGCACGCAGTGTCACTCCGCTCACGGGAACGGCAATGACATGTACTTCGTCGAGACGGAATTGAAAATGTGCTCCGCCTGTCATTCGCATGAGCACAGCGTGGCTCACCCGATGGGCGCCGGTACGGTGGACCCGAATACAAACGGAGAATTAGCTTGCAGAAGTTGTCACTCGTTGCATGCGTGGCGGGCCGAACCGCTGCTCCATGCCGACGGCAGTCGCGACCTCTGTGTTCGATGTCATCGCAATAAATAGTTGCGATGCTTAAATCCCGGTGGCTTTGTCGCCGGTATATGGGCGCTCTCGCAAGGTTGGTGCGGGGGCGCTTTCTTTTTTAGGGCAGTGGGCAGGAGTGCGCTGCCGAACTCGCCGAGCAATGTTCAGTGCATCGCCTATTGCGTGTCATCCCGGACTTCGTACGAGTCTTCGCAGGGCCAATGTCCGGGATCTCCCGGTGTTTCGCGTGACGCACTCATCGATGCGGGCAAGTCTCACCGAATTGCAGTGCTGAACACGGATTCCGGCGGCGTCAGGCGCGAGATCGAAGCCCCCCAGAAAACGGAGAGCAATTACTTGAGAATCACACGCCCCCCGTTGTCGGATTTCGCGAATATCCGTATATTCAGCAATCCAACTGACCACTGAAAACCTGCTGGAGGACCGACCGTTGAAGACTCGCTTTTCGTTGTTACTACTTTGTTTAGCTGCTCTGTCGGGGGCCGCGTCGGCTGAGCCGCACTACACCGCTATCTTTGGCCAGGGGTGCCACCTCTGCCATTCCAACCCCAGCGGGCGTGGCCAGCGGGCGCTCTATGGCAGCCAGTTTTTTGCTCCGCAGTACCTGCCGGTTCGTCCGGTTAGCTTTGAAATGCTGGAGAAGATCAAGCCAAAGCTTTCCGAATCCGTACTCATCGGCTGCGATTTGCGCACGATCTGGATGAGCGAAAACACTCAGGACAACAGCGAGTCCGGTCTCTCCGCGCCGCTTTCCACGAACACCGGCAAGATCGCGCAGATGGAGGGAAACATCTATCTGCAATTCCAGCCGGCTGACGAGTTCTTCGCCTACATGTCGCGCGGAGTGACCGATGCGGGAGCGGGTGGACGCATGGAAGCGTTCGGTGTCGTCGATGCGTTTCCGCTGAAGAGCTATATCAAGGTCGGGCAATTTCAGGAGAATTTCGGTTGGGCCTTCGCGGACCATACCTCGTTTACGCGCACCGGATTGTGGATGGGCTATGACGGCAACTGGTACTCCGCCCCGACACCGCCGCACTACGGAGTAGGCGCCGAAATCGGAGCGCGTCCGTGGTTCTTCGATCTCAGCGGCTCCTACACCAACGGACAATCCTACTTCCCCGATCCGTCCGATACGCAAAAGCGCTGGACGGCGCGCGCGCAGATGCAAAAAGGCATCGAAAAACTTCATCTGCAATTTACCGGCGGCGGGAGTTACTTGCATGCGCCGCCGCTCATGACTTCGAAGAAGCGGCTTGAGGCGTGGGGCGGATTCGGCGGCATCGGCTGGGAAGGCATGCACGGCAAGATGGGTTGCGGGGATGGTTTTGGGTTCCTCGCCACTTCACTGCTGGTGGAGTACGATCGCAAACTCTGGTCGGCATTTGACTCGCCGCCGGAACTGCTCAGCAGCTATGCCACAGGACAACTCAGCGTGATGGCCCGCAACGGTGTGTGGCTGATCGGGCAATATGATTGGCTGGAAATCGGCGACAACATCGGCACCGAAGCCGAGCGCACGAGTATCGGATTGCAGGTCTTCCCGCTGCCGTGGGTCGACTTGCAGCCGCGCTACCGCTTGTACTCATCATCGCACTCCGACCGCGCGAAAAACACGCAGCACTGGGAGATGCTCGTGCATTTTGCGTTCTAACGACCGTCTTCTCGCGGTGGCACATGTCTTCATGTGCCCCGCGCACACTACCAGGACAACAAAGGGCGCTCATCACGAGCGCCCTTTCAAATCGTTCCGGGCATGTGAAGACACATGCCTCGGCGAAAGTCTCAGCGATTAGCCAACCTTCACGGTCGTCGGCTTGTTCTTCGAACTCTTGCGGCAGGTCACCGTGAGCACGCCGTTCTTGCACGAGGCCTTCACCCAATCGGTATTGATCGGATTCGGGAAATTGAAGAAGCGCGAGAAGTTGCCGGTCTGGCACTCACAGCAGTAGCAATTGCAATCGGTCGGGCAGGAACTCAGATTGCAGCAGCCGCTGACCGTGATCGAATGCGTCGTGCACTCGATCTTGCAGTCGCTCTTCGTGCAGCCCGGAACATAGCAGCGGATCGTGTAGCCGGTCGTCGTCTCCCAGAAGTCGCAACGCGGGGTCCACGGACGGCCCTCGACGTCCCACGAGCGCGTCACTTCCTCGAACACGCGATTGACACTATCCACCATCTGCGGATAGTTCCAACCCGGCATCGTGGCAGGATTGTAATTGCCGACGACGGGGGAGCCGTTGTTCATTGTCCACGGATTGTAATTCCAGGGACTGGCGGTCGGGCTTTGGAAACCGTTGGTGTGACCGTTCGTGACTTTGTTCATCGACTTGCGGGTCTTCTTCTTCAGCGTAGTCGTGGCCATGGGCCTTCCTCCGTTGGTTGGGGTTGCGTTTCCGTTTCTAAACCGGACAACTTTGGTATTATTCCGCTGTCTCTTTGGCAACCCGCGTGCCAGCCCGCCGCACCGCTCCGGAAAGCCAATGCCGCGCAATGAGATAGCGAAACTCTCGGGGCGCAGGGTGTGTGTGCCGTTCGCAAGCGAAACTGTCAATAGAGCGCGTGAGCTATTGACTTTTCTGCCGGGCTGGAGTATCTTCAAGGTAATCGGTGCAGTGGGTCTCCGCTTGTGAACCATTTGCGAAGAATAGGTGACCATCCCGATTTTTGCAAGGGATTGCATAGCGACGGCGCCCGAAGGAAGGGTTTTCGACGCAGGTTTCGGGGGCGTTTCATACTGGAGGTGGTCCTTGATGCGATGGACACTCGCTCTGCTTGCCGCGACCTTCACGTTCGGGTCTGGCCCGGCACTCGGTCAGATGAAGGTCGAGTATGTCCGCAATCACGGCGGCGCACAGGCCGAAGAAGCCCGCGACGTCGATGAGTTGCCCAATGGCGACATCGTCGTCGCAGGTTGGACGGCATCCTTCGGCGCGGGAGATACTGACTTGTACCTAACCCGCTGGACCGACGACGGATCGCTGCTCTGGTCCAGAACCTATGGCGGTGGTGACGTCGACGGGTACGAGTGGGTCGCCGTGCAAGTGACCCATGACGAGGGGTTCATACTTTGTGGCGAATCGGATAGCAGTCCCGCACTCCAGTGGGACTTTTTTGTCGTGCGCACGGATGGCGAGGGCAACGTGCTGTGGCAACATATGTACGGCGGCGCGGCTGAGGAGCGACCGCGCGATTTGCGGCAGACTCAGGATGGCGGTTTCATCATCGGCGGCTTTACCCGCTCCTATGGGCAGGGTGCGGCGTCCTACTTCGTGGTGAAAGTCGATTCGATGGGTGTTGTGCAGTGGCAGCGAAGTTACGGCGGCCCGGCGATTGATGATCTGCTCAGCCTGGAAGTCCTGAAAGACGGCGGCTATGTGATCGCGGGTTACACAACCAATCCTGCGTCTGGCCCGACGGACATTTACGTTCTGAGGCTGGATGATACCGGCAATGTGTTGTGGGATCGTCGCTACGGCGGTAACGGAACGGAAGCCTTCAGAGGGCTGGTCCGCGTACGTGAACTGCGTGAGGGCGGCTTCGGTCTGGCCTCCTATACGACCAATCCCAGCAACGGTGAGAAGGATGCGTATTTTGTCACCATCGATGCGTCCGGTCAGCCGTTGACGACGCATTATTATGGCGGCATCGGCAATGATGATGCGCGCGACTTTGTCCCTTCGCCGCTGGGGGGGTTCGTGTTGTTCGGTCACACCTATTCCTACGGTGCAGGCGGTGATTTCTTTCTGGTGGGAACGGATCACAGCGGACGGCAGCTCTGGCGGATGAATTACGGCGGCACCGGAGCGCAGATCGGCTACGGGATTGAACCGACGCACGATGGTGGCTTTGTGTGTGTCGGCTCGACGACCGTCGGCAACAACACGAACATTCTCATCGTCAAGCTCCGGCCCATTCTGACCGTTCAGCCCGGCGGGCCGATTGGCGGAATTGGACTTTTGGAGCGACCGGGTGAGTTCGCTGTCGGAGAAGCGTACCCCAATCCGTTTAACGCCATCGCAAATTTCGAGCTGCAGATTCCCGAAGCGGGAAACTTGTCCATCAACGTGTACAATCTACTCGGTCAATCCGCGTATGCGCTGACGAAGCCCGTCCCGGCAGGCGATTTTACATTCACACTGGACGCGCAACTCGCAACCGGTGTGCACTGGGTTCAGTTCACCTTTCAAGATCAGAGCATCCTGAAGAAAGTGCTGTATCTCAAGTAGAGGTGGCTATGAAAATGACGTTCATTATCCTTGTTGTTTTCGGCCTTGTGCTTCAGGCACATGCCGAGCCGCAACCCCCGGCCGGATTGGTGATATACTACGAAGCTGAAGCGCGCAAGGTCGACCTTCGCTGGCCGGCACAGGCCGGGGTACGCTTCAATCTCTACCGCGCCGATTCATTCGAGGGACACTACTTTCTGGTTGATCAGACCCGGGATACGATCATCAGCGATGATGCGCGGCAGACGGGGTTTTATTATGTAACCGCACTTCAGGAAGATTCCGAGTCCGCCCCGTCGAACCATGTGGGAGTGATGCGAGTGGCCGCAGCGCCATACTGCGCGTGTGCGTTTGCCTCACCGTTTGGCATTCCATTCAAAGTATGGGAAATGCGGGACGGAGTCCCCATCTACGGCGATTTGTCAACCTGTCCTTCAGACGTTGTTGGAGAGCAGGGCACATGCGGCACACTGGTTACAGCGAACCGCATGTTGCGGCAGGACAATGGCCAGTTTGCTTATCGCTATATCGGCGCAGATTGTGCGTGGACCAACCAGTTGGAAACGAATTGTGGCGCGGTTCCCGGTCGCTGTTTCTGGTGGCAGGGCTTGGGCGGGGAAGATACGGTCTACGTTTACGGCGAGTGCGACGCGTCCGGGAATTATGCGAACATCACAATGCCTGAGGGAGCATTTAGCGCCTACTCGTGGCGCGATCCGCGCATGCTTTCGCGTGATCGACTGAATCTGCTGGCTTCAGGATTTACGGGGGGCACACTGATTACCTCCGACCGTGTGATCAGCCAGTCAAACGGTGCGTTTTTCTACTACGATACTGCGCTTCAGGCATTCGGGGGTTATCTGGAACAGGTGAATCCGGGAAGAGCTTACTGGATTCAGAACAAGGACCACACGAACAACAGTTGGTCGTACAACTACACTGCGAGCGGGGCGCCGTAATAACACGGATGGATGTAGTGCAACGGCCTGGCATACGACGGCGCAACTGAATCGCCGGATTGACAAATCGAATGCTCGAGTTTCCGAGCACCTAATTAATGGAGAAGTCGAATGAAACTGGCTGCCGTCCTTGCCGTTGCCTCGCTCGCGCTAGGAATTCATGCTGACCATCTTTGCGCTCAAACCGATTTTTACGAAACGTACAAGCCTGCGGTGATCGGCGATTCAACATTGCGGAAGGCTCCGTTCGCTGAAAAGATGTGGTCAGTCTCTCCGTCAGAGAGAATTCGGTGGCACAAACTGTCACCTGCAGGCGATTTGATCCTTGGCTCGGACAGTGGACTAATTTGCCTTGACGACAGTACGGGAAGCATCAATTGGACGATCAGTTTGGCAGGCTTGTCCCGAGCCCGTGTGGAGTTCCTGCCGTGGACACCGCTCGCAGCCGCATACCCCGTCACTGGTCAAGACAGTGCACTTAGTCGGATGCTAATAGAATTGCGCGACAGAGAAGCTCCAAAGTCCCAAATCGCCAAGACTAAAATGGAAATGACCAGAACCGAAATGGTCATGCTTGACATCGAAAAAGGAAGAATTCTCTGGAACGGGAGTGCAACAGGTCTAACCCGTATCGCTGGCGCGTACTACTTGCGACAAATGAACGCAGTACTTGTGTTTGGGCGCTTGGAAGAATCGTCCAAGCCGGCATTGGCACTGGTTGACATAGAGAATGGGCGTCCTTACTGGAGGAACAGTGACCTTTATGGAGACTCCGAGGGACCAGCGGTTTGGAAACCGGATCCTGACGACTTTGTGGTGCGGGAGAGTATTCTTGGAAATCAGCCTCCTCTGTGCCTCTCCGACTCTACTTTTCTTGAGATGTTTTCGACAAGCGGTCTGCGTCGGATCGATGCGAGGACCGGGCAGGTCATCTGGAGATCGTCGATCACTTTCAAAGGCGTCCCAGCTCCGCGGGATGGCTACGCGGCCCTGCGACTCTCGCCGGACGGCGAATCGGTATACGTACCGCAAGGTGACTACTTGCATAAAGTGAATCTCCGGGACGGAAGTTTAATCTGGGACAATCCCGCAAGACTCCCAAGTCATGTGTCACAATTTGAGATTACATCTGGCGGGATCGTCGTACGCGGTGAGAGAAAGTACTTGAATGCCATTGAGGATTCGGACGGTTCGCTGAAATGGAAGAAGTTTACAAAGTGGCAAGTTGACACTCCCTTCCTAATCGAAGGGGACTCGGTAATCTACGCAGGGAACAAAGGTCTTGTGTCAACGTATCGACTGGCCAAGTACTCCATTGCGACCGGGCAGCAACGGATAATATTGAAGAAAGGCAAATTCGAAGGACGAGAAGCGGTGCAGTTTCTGACTAAGACGGACAGCGGATACGTCGTCTCAGGATGGAACAATGCCGACCTCGTGGATTCTACGGGCAAGATCGTCTTCCACAAATTCTTCAAAGCACCCGGGTTGACTGCACTTGCACAAGTCGCCATATTCACTGCAACATGGGGGGTCAACGCAGCCATCGGGAATACGACACTCGACTATCCCATCTACTCGTATAGCGCCGGGTTGTATCACACCGATGTCTACTGGATGCCGTGGATTGATCCGATTCCGCTCATGCGGGCACGATGGA
>CAZGVT010000169.1:0-7071 GCA_964529255.1 uncultured Alphaproteobacteria bacterium
GCCACACGGGGCCGCCGCTACGAAAGATACAAGGGGCTGTCCCGGCGTGAGCAGGACAGCCCCTGCAACATTCGGAGCGCAAACGTCTACTTCAGCAACAGCAGCTTGCGGGTGACGGCTCTGCCGCCGAACTCCAGCGAGCAGAAGTAGACACCGCTCGGCGTGCTCGCGGCCTGCCAGCTCGTTGCGTGAGCGCCGGCCGACAGCCTTCCGTCCAGCAACTTCGTGATCTCTCTGCCCTGCAAATCGAACACCGTAATCCGCGCATGACCTTCCCCCGGCAGATCGAATTGAATGGTTGTGACTGCATTGAACGGATTCGGGTAGACGCTTGTCAGCGCAAGATCGCGCGCCGCCGGCAATGTCGGCCGCTCAGCATCAGTGGACGCTGCTCGCCAGTAAATAATTTGCCCTGTCGTGTTGTAATTCGGCGATGTGTGCCCGGTCGAATTGTAGTTGCAATCCGCGCAAGTCTGCCCGCTGATGCAGTCGGGATTGTTGGGGCGGCAGAAATTCTCATACGCCTCGATGTACGGACTTATGTACAACGAGTCGCCGGGTGTGAACACTATCCCGCTGTTGTCCCACGGATAGACTTTTGAACCCGGGCACCATCCTGCGCGAGCGAACTGCCACGTGCCACCTTGCGGACTGCACGGATTCAAATGGCAGTCGTCCCGCCACAATTCATGCTCAAAGTATTGCCCATTCACCCACACTCCGTGATCGAGCCGCGAGAACTCTGCCGCATTCAACGTATTGCCCTGTCCGTGTCCGGTTGTGACCACTCGAATCGTTATGAACGCCGTGGACGGGTCGGTCGCTACCGCTGTCTCACCGAGGTGAGTCTCCCATGGATCACCGGGATCTCCTATTCCGAGATAACCGACGTTCCAGAGATTTTCAATTCGGTAGACCTCATAGTCTACGGCACCCTCAACAAAATAAAACGTTGCAGTAACGAGCCAGCCTTGATTGCCGCCGATCCAACTCTCGATGTAACTCCCAAGCGTCACACTGTCGCGCAACAGCGGCAGATACTCGAGCATGTCATATCGCCACGTGCAGGTGCCGGGACGATTGCCGCCGGTGATGTCGTAGGGCGTGATGTACCGCGCAATCTCGATATCCTCAGTACCCGAGCCTGATGGCCGGCGAACCACGAGCTTCGCCGTGCGATCCCACGGATCGCAATCACCCGGAGGACCGGGACAGCCGAGTTCGATATCCAACCACACTTCAAAGAACTGAGTCTGCGGCTGCCCAAACCAAAACGTTTGAAAGTGCCAGTCCGCCCAGTTCTGGAATTCCTCGTCAAAGGTTGCAACGACAGTCGTATCGCCGGGATCGGCGACGAGAGATTCCAGCGCTCCGACTGAGAGCAGGGCAAGCAAAATGATTCGCAATGAAGTGTGCATTAGAGTTTCCAGTTGGTGAAGGTGATCACAATTTAAGACTGGGCACGAGAAGATGCAAGCCCGGATCCGCGCCAATTTAAAATCCGGTTATAGAAGAGCCCATAGCAGTCGCCTGAACAGATATGGCAATCGGATGCTCGACCATACTACAGACGCAATAGAGGCCAATTCAGGGTCAGTTTGGTGGTGATATAGACCCCGCGGCAGCTTAGCGACTTATTTGAAACAATTTGCGTTCTCCAAGCAGGGTCAGTAATCGTCATTTTGTCTTCGATTAGCATGAAAACACAAGTCTTACGATGATATGTTGCCTTGACTATCGGTGAGCTTTACTTTATATTCAATCTGCTCGGCATCCTCGTACAGAACATCGCCTACAGAGCCGGCACAATGGGCCTCCGGGAGGCCGTTTTTGAACCGATTCATCGCAGAGGCTTATACCATGGGAAAATTGATCAGGTTTTCGGTTGCTGTTGTTGGAGTGGCGCTTGTCGCGGCAGCGCTGTCCGACCTCACTTACGATGCTCCGGTTGCCATGGGACAGGATGGCGGACCGCGCACGATCGAAGTTCAGGTGAACAGCGTCAGCATTGATTCCTTCCCCCGTGTACGCGCACTTGTCGAAGTGCATCAGGATGGTGAAGCGGTTCTGGGTCTGCCACTCGATTCGTTCAGCTTGTTCGAGGATGGATTTCCACGAACGCTGGATGATTATTGCTATTTTAACGAGACGCGTCCGGTAGATATCTGCTTTGTAGTCGACTTCTCGTTCTCCATGGATCCGCGAATTCAAAGAATCCGCGATGTCATTGTTGCATTGGTGGACTCGCTGCCGGATCAGATTGACGCCCGATTCTCGCTGGTGCGATACGGCCAGAGTGCCTTTGGCCAGGCCAATACGCCTCCGGGGTTTCCACGCTATGGCGGGAGTCCGATCCATGAATCGCGGGACAGCTTGTACGTGGCCGAGCGATTCAGCCAGCGACTGGATACGCTCACCCAGAACACGCTGAGCGGCGGCTATGAACCGGCATACCAGGCCATTCTCTCAGCTGTCCGCCAGACAGCCTGGCGAACGAACTCCGAGCGATACATCGTGCTGGTGTCCGACGAGAATAACGATACTTGTCGAACCGTGCCGGGTATCACCACACCGCAATTGTGCGCGGAAATGGTGAATACCGGGATTACGTTCATGGCCTGGTGCAACTACGACGTCCGCTGTGATTGCTATGATAATTGCCCGCAGCAGGGGCGATGCGACACGCTGTATGATTTCGGCTGCCTCAGCGGTTATGATTGGTTCGCACCGCTCGCTTCGGCAAGCTGTACCGGCGGGGAGACGGTGCCAATCACCGACGATTTTCTCGATCTGTGGGGCTTCGTGCGGACGAAGATTCTCTCCACCTACCTGCTGTGTTATGTCTCTCAAGTGTGCTGCGAGAACGGCACTGAGCATCTCGTTCAAGTCAACGTGACCAACGATGGCGAAGCCGGTTCGGGAGAAGCTGCATTTACTTTGACGGAGTGCCCGGACTTTGCGTGGTCTCCGGCAACGGAAGGCATGATCAACGGGCCGTGCCAAACCGCTCATACGCCGATGCAGATCTGCGCGTCCTTCACGCGTGACGGAATCGCCTACTCCGGCCTTGCCGTCCTGTACTATCGGCACGACTCACAACCGCTGTTCTATCCTGTGCTGATGACTCATCAAGGGGCCGGATTGTGGTGCGCGGAGGTGCCGACGGATTCTGTTGTTGGGCCGTACGTGGAGTTCTTCACATGGTTCTACCGCTTCGGGCAGCCCGGTCCCGCCATTCGCTTCCCTTGCGACACCGCAAGGATTTGCGTCACTGTACCTCCTACGATCACTTGCAATGCTCCTTCGATTTTTCGTTGTGAGGATTTGACCGTCGTGGTAGACGCAGGCGATATCGATGGCTTCATTGCCAGTGCTCAGTTCTGCTATTCCATTCCCCAGCAAAGCTTCGATACATGCTTTGCCCTGACGGGTCCCGCGCCGTGGATAGTGTCCATTCCTTACACTCGCTTCGGCAACGACAGTGTTTGCGTCCGCGCAACTGCGACCGATAACAGCGGACTTACCGCGAACTGCGGTCCGCATTGCAGTACGCCGATTCCGCATCCGCCGGTGATTCTTCACACTCCGGTCACGACGCGGCTGGCCTGCACTTCCACCGCCGTGTGCGCTGTCGTGACGGATGCTCGCAATGATCTCTCGTCAATTGTGGTTGAGTGGAGCTGCGGGGATTCGCTTGTCACAGTGCCGATGCTGCTGCAACCCGTGCCTCCGAACTTCTTCTGTGCTGCGCTGCCACTGCAATTCGTCAACGAGAGTTGCAATGTCGTCTACCGCATCATTGCCACGGACAATTGCTTCAGTCAGACGATTTCCGGACCGCATACGATTCTGACGATTCCGCACTGTCCCGTCATCGTTGCAGATACGGTAACGACTGCGAGCGGCTGCCGCGACATACAGATCTGTGCGTTCATTACCGATGCGGGTGGCGATCTGGCGAGCGCTTCGCTCGAGTTCCGTTGCGCCGGGAGTCAGGAGAGTGTTTCGATTCCGATGCTGCCGACGCTTATTCCGTTCCAGTATTGTGCAACTATTCCTGCCAATCGCGCCGATCCCCGCTGCAACCTTGAGTACCGCGTCAGCGCTTCAGACTTCTGCTCCTGCACCAGCGCGACGGGATGGCTCAGCATCAATGTCAGCACTGCACCTCCGATTATTTCGCACGCGCCGGTCACGTCGCGATTCGACTGCCACAATGTGCAGATCTGTGCCACCGTAGTCGACGCTGCTCAGGGAGTGGCGAGTGTCGGGATGTTCACCGCCTGCGCCGGAGATACCCAGTTCACACCGCTGGTTCAGCAACTCATTCCGCCAACTCTTTACTGTGCGAATCTGCCGGCCTCACAGGTGGCAGTGGAGCCCGGTTGCGTCGTTTCCTATCGTATCGTCGCCTCGAATTTCTGTTTCGAGCAGTCGTCGGTTGGCTGGTACAATATTGCCGTCGTGCCGCATTGCCCGGTCGTAGTACACGATACTGTTCACACGGCGTTCGGCTGCCAGCCCATTACCTTCTGTGCTCTCATTACCGATGCCGGAGGGGATTTCGCTGGGGCGACCCTCCAATTCCGCTGCGCGGGGGACGAAGAGTTCGGCTCCATTCCGTTTACTCCGACGATTATTCCCTTCCAGTACTGCGCGACGATTCCGGGCAATCGCACGAACCCGCAATGCGACCTGCAATACCGCATCGTCGCCTCGGACACTTGCAGTTGTGTGACGTACGTCGGTTGGCTGGACATAGACGTAATCACGACGCCACCGACGATCAATCACAACCCGTTTACCTATCGACTGGAATGCCAGAACCGCCTCGTGTGCGCCACGGTCAATGACTTTGGACACGGCACCGGAGCGGTGACTTTGCACGCAGTATGCGATGCCGAGACGTTGCATGTTCCGATGAGTGGGGCGGTGGGTATTTACTGCGCTCCGTTCCCGTCACAGTTTATCACACATCAACCGGGTTGCACGATCCGCTACAGCATCAGCGCCTATAACAATTGTTTTCAGTCGGCTCAAACCGGCTGGTTCACGGTCGTGCCGGTTGAGCATTGCCCGGTGATCACCCACGCACCGATCGGAGCGGCTTACGCCTGTCAGCCGATTACAGTCTGTGCGGCGGTGAGCGACTCGGGCGGTGATTTGAGGCTGCCGAGTCTAACGTGGAAGTGCGCGGGCGATACTGCAAACTTCACCGTTCTCATGACGCCTTCCGGTCCGGGAATCTACTGTGCGACAATTCCGGCCTTGCGACCTGATCAGCATTGCGATCTGGAGTATTACATTGAAGCGACCGACACCTGCGGGTGTGTACGCGCCACCGGCTGGTATTTGATTAATATCACGGACTCGGCGCCAACAGTTACCTGTTACACCGGAAATCCGGGCACGGTTGAAAGAGGTTCAAATCCAATACTGTGCGCGATTGCCGGCGACGCGGTGAGTACAGTGGAAAGAGTCACCCTGAGCTGGAGTTCGGCCCAGTGCGGCATACAAACCGTCGAGTGCGTGTACGTTCCTCCGGTCGTCCCGCTCCCAGGGCGCTGGTGCGCTCTCATGTCCGCCGCCTGTATGCCGTGCACGGGAGTAGTGTATTACAGTTTCACCGCTTACAACGCCTGCGACCAGAATTCGAGCGTGACGTGTTCGCTCAATGTACACGGCTCGCCACCCGAGATCGTCTGTCAGGTTCCGGACTTGATTCCGCACGGGCAGTCATACAGCGCGTGCGTGTTCGCCGGGGATCCCAATGGTGATTTGACTCCCGCGGTCACTGCGCGAGTGGTGGCCGGAATCTGCGACACCACCCTGCCGGCGGTCTTCGTTGATGTTCCGATCGGGCCCGACCCGTGGTGCGTCGATGTGCCGGGTTCGTGCACCGCATGTTTCAGCGGTTGGGCGGTCGTACATTTCACAGCGACGGATACCTGCGGAAATGCAACGACAAAGTTATATTCAACTTTTGTGCTCGGCAACGCACTACCGAATGTCGCATGTTCGCCGACTAACCCTGTGTCCGAAGTTCACGGGACAGACATCGCAGTTTGCGCGGTCGCGAGTGATTCGGATGGGCCGCTGCAATCGGTGCGCTTACATTATCAAATCGGTACCTGCGATTCCACTGTAGACGCCGTCTTCTCGGTCGATCGGTGGTGTGCGACGATCCGCGGAGCGTGCTCAAGCTGTCTGAACCAGCGGCTTCATTTCACATTCACGGCGACGGACGCCTGCGGTGCGACGGCGAGTGCCGCCTGTTCTCTGGACGTGTTAAGTCGACCGCCTGTCGTCTCGTGCGGTTCGATACCGGCAAGCATCTCTCCGGGGATGGAGTTTGCGGCCTGCGCCGTGGTTGACGATGCCGACGGTGATTTGTCATCTGTCAGCTTACGATATGTGCTTGGAGCGTGCGATGAATCTATCGCCGCGACATTTGTAGACCGGCCGGCGGGACCCGATGAATGGTGCGCAACGGTACCTGGCGGTTGTTCAGTCTGTTTCAGCGGATGGGCCTATCTGTACTTCACAGCCGTCGACCTTTGCGGCCATGAGACGGTGCACACGTGCTCCACCTTCGTGAATCCCGAGCTTCCACCAACGGTGGTCTGCTATTCTGGCAATCCTACTACCGTACCCGCCGGAGGTTCGGCGACCGTCTGCGCCATTGCAAATGACGCGGATGGAGTTGTCGAGTCGGTTCAAGTACACTATTGGTCGACGACCTGTGACGGCGAGTCACCGGCCGTATTTGTTCCAGCCGGTGACGGAGAACCTGACCGCTGGTGCGCAACGATTCCGGGATCTTGTTCGGTTAGCCCCGGTGGCTGGGTCCGTTTCCAGTTTACAGCACGTGATGACTGCGACCAGAATACGACCTCCGCGCTTTGCTCTCTATTGGTAACGATGCCTGAGTACAGCGATTTGGGAGACTTGCCGAATCCGCCCTATTCCACATCGCCGCGACTGGTGGGAGGTCCGGCCCACCAGTTATCCGGAGTTTGCTGGTTGGGAGAGATGATCAACGGAGAACCGATCCCGTTCGCAAACGTCGAT
>CAZGVT010000170.1:0-7042 GCA_964529255.1 uncultured Alphaproteobacteria bacterium
ACTTCGCACAAGTCTTCGCAGGGCGAATGTCCGGGATCTCTCTGCCTGCATGTCACTCACTCAAAGAATCCGGGAGGGTGGTGGGCAGTAGGCTGAGTAGCAAAAACGGTCGGCTGCAAGCAGCCAACACGGCTCGTGAAGCGGCTTGCGTGTCGTCCCGGACTTCGCACAAGTCTTCGCAGGGCGAATGTCCGGGATCTCTCTGCCTGCATGTCACTCACTCAAAGAATCCGGGAGAGTGGTGGGCAGTAGGCTGAGTAGCAAAAGCGGTCGGCTGCAAGCAGCCAACACGGCTCGGGCCTTTGTCAGCAATCTGCGGGAAGCTGCGCTTCCCGATTTGCCGGACTGGTCATTAGTGCTCCGGGTCTAATTCATCCATACCGGCTTACCATTCCCATCGACTCGCAATCGAGGATGCGGCCCACGGTTCGGGCCACTGCGGGGTTCGTCCGAATGACATTACGCGGGACAGCATCTGACCCATCCGGCGAATCAGAATTGTACCCATAGATCGTTGGCGGCTCACGATTCCTCCTTTGGTCCTGTAGTTAACTGTCTGGACGAAAGATAGTAGCCATGGATTAGGATTGTGTGAGCGGTTCGTGAAATGTTCTTGAAGATCGGCCCAATTGCATCTGAAGAGCATTCGAGATGGCCTGCCAAACCAGTGAAGCTCCATATCTTAGAGTACTTGAAAAGCAAGGGCCTGGCACTTGACATTCCGTCTTTTTTTTTGCTTAGTTTAGTTGCACCCCCGCCGGACGGGGCTTTTCCGGTTTACTCAATTCAATCAGGAGGTGCGAAATGCAGAAAGCAACTTATTGTCTCGGGATTGTGCTGATCTGTTGCGGCGGTTTGTTGGCGCAGACCGATCAGCCGGATTGCGTCTGCGTCTCTGATATCGGTTGTGTCGACGACGATTGCACGACTTCGACTGCGTCGAGTTGCTCTAACACTACTTACCTGGCGGCCACCTCAGGTGTCTATGTGTTTAAGGTGTTCACGGAGTGCACTGAAGGACAGTGTTATGGCTGCCAATCTTGTGCGGATTTGTCTCTGGGCGCTCAGCATGTGATGAACTGTCACACGAATGACTGTGACGCGGAAGATTGTGAGGAACAATGTCAGGTGAATCTAACGGCGAATAACCAGTACTCACTTCGGGTCTGTCTGATTCCGTGTCCCAATGTTGATTGCGACGAGTGCGGGGACGACTGCAAGGCCTGGGCATGTCTGTATCCGCTGACGTGGCCGTCATCCTGTCCATGAGTGTGGTAGAACACACATGAAATCGTTCGCATTCTGCGCACAGATTATCTGCGCCGTATCACTTTGGCAATCTCTGCACGGCATCGCACATGGCGCCATTCTTCACGTGCCTGGCGACTATCCTACGATTCAGGCCGCGCTTGACTCCCTTCAGTCCGCAGATACGGTGCAAGTTGCCGTTGGTGTGTATGCCGAGGCTTTGCAGGGGCCGTCGCTTGATTTCACAATTGTCGGCGAGTTGAACACAGACAGCCTCGATCAGCGCGCGTGGATTGATCCCACTTCCCTGCCCAATTCGCGCCACCTGACCTGTCTTCGCATTCCACAAGGTACGACGGCCGTCCTCCAGCGGCTCGGCTTCCGAAATGGCTACGCCATGCACAACAACCGCGCGGCGTCACTGGCCGGCGGTGTGTCGTCACTTGGCCCGCGACTCACCGTGCGCGATTGTCTCTTCGACTCAACTTACGTGGGTATTGAGATTCTCGGCAGCGTTGAAGTGACGGCGTGTGAGTTCTTTAACAACAGGCGGTACTGTGTGTTCAGCGACAGCTCCGTTGTCGTATCAAATTGCCTTTTCAGAACGACAAACGGTACCGCAAGCGTTTACGGTAAAGACAGCTCGCGCGTTGCCGACTGCCGGTTTACAGACTCCCAGTCGTATCTGCTAAGGCTCCTGGGACGCGGTCTTGAGGTTTCGAACAACCACTTTGGTCCCACCGGACCGTGTTGGGTAATGGCCGTATTAATAACAGCGACCGGCGGCTGCGAGATTCAGGGAAACGTGTTTGACAGTTGCCAGTCTCACCCCGCGCAGCTCGTACTTCACATTGACTGTGAGGTTGCGGTTCAACCCTTCATCGAAATTTCCGGCAACCTTTTCGCGGACAACTCAAGTCCCGGACAAGGCTTGGGCGGCATCGATGTGAACTGCATGGATGAGTATCTGGGATCCGGCGACGTGCTGATCGAGAATAATATCTTTTTCCACAATCACTCCACAACTCCGCTGGGAAACTGCATTCGCACGCCGTTTCCGGCAAGAATTTTTGCGAACCGCATCGTGCAATGCACGCCCGACAGCTTCCCGGATATCAGTACGGGTTTCGAGGCCTATGACACTTTGTTGCTGCGGAACAATTTATTCGAGCCGGAGGGTTTCGCCGTATCTGTGATTGCCGACGCGCGCTGGAATTGGTGGGGACACCCGACGGGACCGTATAATCGCGATTTCAATCCAGCCGGTCAGGGCGGTGAAATCAGTAACGCCGTCCTTTTCGAGCCGTGGTATCCTGACACGTCATTCTTGGAGACTCCATTGCGCACAGAGCCGGGCGTAGCAAGCTACGCGCTACGGGCGTTTCCTAATCCGTTCAATGCGAGCGTGACGCTCAAACTTGAAATCCCCGAGCCGGGTATTTTCAAGATCGAGTTATTCGATCTGCTCGGGAGAAGAGTGAAGGAGTTATTCGTCGGGCCGGTCGCGTATGAGAAGACAATTCACTTCGACGGCGGCGAGTTGGCATCCGGCATCTTCTACGCCCGCGCCTGGCAGACCACGCACAATCGCCCCGTGGCGACGACGAAGTTAGTGCTGATGAAGTAAAACCGCGCGTGAAGTTGCGGTAGCGTGAGAGCACACTGCCGTGCAATCGCAGATGCAAAAGGGGCCGATCCAGGAATTCTGAGTCGGCCCCTTGTTTCAGTCGAGCAATTCGGAACTATCTGCCTGGAGATTCCGGCTTATTCGGATTCGGACCGCCGATGTTTGCCGGGTCAATGTAGGCCGGAAGAGTCACCGCTTGAGCTGCCGTGACGGACTTCTCCTTGACCACGTTTGCATCGAGTGTTTGCACCGGCTCTTCGGCAGGAGATTCAAGGGTCAGGAAGCTCGCGTCGGTCGTCACCGCATAGAAGAACTTCTCGGCGGGATTTGTCAAAACGCCCGCATCGAGGAATTGAGCGACGCTCGTCGTGCCGATGTGATTGCCGGGAATGATCGGCACATCCGGCGTACTCGCGCGGTAAACTTTGTACGAGATGATACCGGTGTTTTCCGCGACCGGCGCCCAATCGAGCAGGATGCTGTTGCCAGCTGCGATTTGTGCAACCAGGGAATCCGGATCACAAACGATATTCGCTTCCAGGCGATACGTTCCGGAGTTTCCGCTGAAACCGTAAACGAGGATGTAATAGTCGGTTGACGGCGCGGGAGCGAACACGAGCGTCGTCTGTAAGCCGTATGCCCCGTTGCAGTAGCCGTCGTCGGCGCAGGCAATCAGGCCGCCGCCGGGACAGCCGCCGCCCGCGTCACGGATTTCCATATACGTGTCATAGCTCGAACCGCATAGTGAGACATTCACCACCGCGCAGGGCGAGAGCGACGATGCCGGCACATTAAAGCGGTAGACCACATCCGGACTTGAATTGACAGTGCATGCTGCATAGTTGTTGTCGGTGGCGCAAGCGGTTGAGCCCCAATCGATGAAAGGCAGCGAGCCGATCACAAGCGGAGTACCGCACAGATCGTTCGGCGCGCTGATCGCCCCGCCGGACGTCACATTCAAGGTGTACGCACCTTCAGCGACGGCAAATCCCGAGACGCGGATGTAGTAAGTGACTCCCTGTGCGGCCACAAACGTGACTTCGCTCTGCAGCCCGCAGGCGTCGTCATTACAGGTGTAGAAGTTTTCACCCGGACATGCTCCACCTTCCCAGACGTCAATCCGCGTGTCGTAGCCTGATCCGCAGAGCGACGCAGTCACCGCCTCACATTGCGGTGCGGTATATTGATAGATCACATCCGCCGACGCGGAGCCACCACACTTCGGGAAGTCATAATTCGCGCAGCGCGTATCACCGCTGTTTGCATAAGGCAGTCCGCCGATGCTGATCACATTGGAGCAGTTGTCTCCGGGAGCCGTAAACGGTGTGCCCGTCACATTCAACGCGTACCAGCCATAGTGAAACGAAAAACCGTGCACGATGAGGTAGTAACTCTCTCCGGCTATGGCGGTGAATGTGGTCTGGCTTTGCAAACCGCAGAAGTCGTCATTGCAGGCAACCAGTGTCGTTCCCGGACAGACTCCGCCCGTTGTGACCTCGATGCCCGTGTCATAGTTGGAGCCGCACAAGCTGACGGTTACATCCTGACACTCCGCCAGATTCAGGTGATAAAACACATCCGGCGAGGTCGGGCCGACGCAATTGGTGCGGCTGTTGGTGGCGCGGCAGGTGCTTTGCGTGTGACCGAACGGCAACGAGTTAATCGGCATGGCGCCACTGCAATCGTCGATGGTCAGCGGCAGTTCAAACGGCACGCCCGCCGATACATTGATCGTGTACAAGCCGTAACTCGTCGCGGAATAACCGTCCACGAAGATGTAATAACGGTGGCCCGGCGAGGCATTGAAGGTCAATTCGCTCTGCAAGCCGCAGAAGTCGTCATTGCAGGCCACGACCGTTCCGGTGGTGCAGGTGTCACGGCGCACATACAGTCCCGTGTCCCACGTCGTACCTCCGCACAAACTTACCGTGACCGTCGTTGAACACGACGCGGTCCAAGAATACACATTGTCAGGTCCGGGAAAGGTGCGGCATGTGTTGCCGTAGTCATTGGCTGAGTAGGTGGTGTACCGGGTGTGCGTAAACGGCAGCACCGCGTTTCCTGAACCGATGTTGTATCCGTTACAGACGTCGTAGAATGGCACCGAAGGGTAGGCGCCGTCCGTGGTGGTATTTCCCGTGGCATCGGGATCCAGCCAGTCACTCAGGCGAGTGGATGAACTTCCGCCACCGGCCCAGCTATGCGAAAGTTTGCCGTACCAGCTCGCGTCAGTGGCATTGCAGGCCTCGTAACCGCCCGTGAGCTGCCCCTTAATGCGGCTGTTCTGATCGAAGCAGGGAGAGCCGGATGATCCGCCCTCGTTGCCGCCAACTTCCCAGGCAAGAATATTCCAATGCGTGTTCGGAAAACCGGCATTGTTCCAATAGTCGCTGACCGCGGCCTGGTCGTCGCGATTGATCTTCTTGATGTCGCCGTTGGGATGGTGAATGCTGCGCGTGGTGGTCGCCGCGACGTTATTGCGATCCCAACCATTGTAATAGGGAGTGTATGCACTCGGCGGCGGACCGGAAAGTCTGAGCAGCGCAAAATCGCTGCCCGGATTCACTCCCCACGCGGATATCTGCGTGGCGTTGGCGACCGACTGAGCGAGCGAAGGCTCGCTGCCGGGATTCGCGCAACCGGCCGCCTCGTAATTAAAAATGAACATCCAGTTGGTCTGGTTGCCGTCGAGGCAGTGTTCAGCGGTGAGGAAATAGGGCCAGAAGTCGCCGCGCGTGTTGTTGATCATTGATCCCGTGCACCAGCGAACGCCGGAGATGATCATCGCGACGCCGCGTTTTTCATCCTGCCATGCGGATCCTTCCGCACAGTTCACGTTCACCTGACACGCGTTCGCGTCGCCGAATCCGTCAATCGCGCGGACCATATCAAAGAGACTGCGATAGGCGTGGCAGACCTGAGAAATCGAAAGTTCGCCGACATCGTTTTGCCCGCCCGGGACAATGTACTCAAGCGTCGTTGCATCGCTCTTCACCGGACCCGTGATATTTGTGCCGTCGACCCAATTGTTGTCGGGAGTGAACGCGCCAATCACATAATCGTGAGCATCGTTATAAAGAAAGAGCTGAGAGCCTTTCACGAGTTCCCAGTGGTCGTAGATCAGGTGAATGCTACGTGCGCCTGCCGATTCGATCCGCAATCTCCAGATGCGGTCGCCGTTGGGAAGCGTTTCCCATAAGCCGGAATTTGTGAGATTCAGGCTGACTTCGTGAGCGTAGGCAAAGCGTTGTCCGCGAGGGTCATCAACTCGGCCGTAGGCGGCATCAGTTTCATCTTCCGCAAGTAGCGCCTGTTCATCGACAAGCGGCATTGCTGCCGTGGGGACCAGACTTGACCCGCCGATGCTGAAGCTCGGCGGCGTACCGCCTGCGCTGATCTGGGCGGACGCAGGGGTCAGGTAGACTGTAAGTACAGTCAGGATCAGGACGACGCACGGAATCATCGCAGTAACGCGTCGTAAACTCGTACAGGCAAAGGACATTGCGCACTCCTATTCATCTTGATACGCGGTTTTTGGCAAATGTAGTGCTTTCCCTCTGGAATGTCAAGGGCCGCAAGGAAGTTTGAGAAATTGCGAGAGTGAGGTCCTACGGAGGCCCCGCCCTGGACACTCAACCGCTGCAAACAATTACGGGCGAACCGCGCGGTTCGCCCTTTTTGTTTCAATTCACCAAACCCAACCGTGCGCACGACCTTGGCCTGTCGTCCCGGACTTCGCGCAAGTCTTCGCAGAGCGAATGTCCGGGATCTCTCGGCTTGTACGCGTACTTATAGTGATTCCCGAAAGTAAGTTGTCATGTTTCGCCGAGCCGGGTTAGCGCGGCCTTAACGAAGTTGCTGTTATCACTGCCCGCGCGTTACCCGGCCGGAATCCGGATGCAACCGTACTTTTGAGAATGACTATACCGAAAGAGTCCGACCCCCTTGACGACCTGAGCAATGGTAGAGAGACACGGCAAACAAGCTGAAGATTTCGGCAGGGTCAAGCGCGCAAATTCGAACGAACTTTCAAGGGATCGTTGTGCTTGGCCCTGCTCGACATGAATAGTTCTACCCTCATGCTATTGGGATATACGCTATGCGGCACCGGGGACGGTGCGGGCCAGAAGAGCGACCGTGTCTTCACTCACCACGACTAAATAAATA
>CAZGVT010000171.1:0-6968 GCA_964529255.1 uncultured Alphaproteobacteria bacterium
TATTTCTTGCCGCTGCCACACGGGCACAGCTCGTTTCTGCCAACCTCCGGACCGACGCGAATCGGCTGTTTCTTGCCGGCGGCAGGCGCCAACCGCTGAGGCGCGCCGACTGCCTCCGCTCCCCCGGCGGACGCGAGATGGCCGGCCGTTGAGTAGCCCAAACCGGCTGCCTCCGCATGGGAGTAAGTTAAGGCCGGAGTTACGCTTGGGCGAGAGACCGGCGCCTGTCGCGCAGCTGGACCTTCCTGCGCAAGTTGAGCACGGAAAATCAGACGTAAGGCTTCTGCATTTACTTCATCCAACATACCCTGAAAGAGCGAGAAGCCCTCTTTCTTGTATTCAATTAGCGGATCTTTCTGCCCAAAGGCGCGCAGACCCACACCCTCCTTGAGCCCGTCCATCGCATAAAGGTGGTCGCGCCACTTCATATCAATGACCCGCAAGATGGCGTAACGCTGCAGGGTCTTGAATGTATCCTCACCGAGCAGAGAAACGCGGACCTGTCTTGCCTCGTCGACTTTCTCCCGGATCATCGAACGCAACTGATCCTCAGAATTCGCCCGCCACGAACCGTCGGCCGTCAGATCGACGAGGAAAGTCCTCATCAGATCTTCGGCGATACCGTCCGTATCGAATTCGCGACCATCGACCTCCTTGTGTTTTTCAAGCAGGAAGTCGAGGTAGTCGTCCGTCATCTCTCTGACGAGCGGTTCCGGATCCTCACCTCTCAATGCGATGTTGCGCCGGGAATAAACCACCGTCCGCTGCTGATTCATCACGTCATCGTACTCGAGCAGATGCTTACGAATGGAGAAGTTGTAGGCTTCCACCTTCTGCTGGGCTCGCCCGATTGCCCGCGTGATCAGCGGATGCGTTATGACCTCTCCCTCTTCCACTCCGAGGCGGTCCATGACACGCGCAATACGCTCGGAACCAAACAATCGCATCAGGTCATCTTCGAGCGACAGATAGAACTGACTGGCGCCGGGATCGCCCTGCCGGCCCGCGCGACCGCGCAACTGCCGATCAATCCGCCGCGATTCGTGACGCTCGGTACCGAGAATAAACAGGCCGCCATCGGATTTTGATTTGTCGCCCGGCGCACCCCCCCACTGCACGACCCCCTGGCCAAGTTTGATGTCGGTGCCTCTTCCGGCCATGTTCGTGGCTATGGTCACCGCTCCCGGCTGGCCGGCCTGCGTGACAATTTCGGCCTCTCGCTGGTGCTGTTTCGCGTTCAAAACATTGTGAGGAACGCCCTTACGCTTGAGCAGGCGCGAAATGACCTCCGAGACTTCTACGGACGTCGTTCCGACGAGCACCGGTTGCCGATTCCCGTGAAGTTCCGCGATGCGATCGATCACCGCATTATACTTCTCGCGTTTGGTGCGGTAGACAAGATCGTTCTGGTCCTTTCGCCGAACCTGCTCATGGGTCGGAATGACGGCAACTTCGAGCTTGTAGATCGCATAGAACTCGGACTCTTCCGTTTCGGCAGTTCCCGTCATTCCCGCCAGCTTTTTGAACATGCGGAAGAAATTCTGCAGCGTGATCGTCGCGACGGTTTGCGTTTCGCGCTCAACACGCACGCCTTCCTTCGCTTCGATGGCCTGATGTAATCCGTCCGAGTACCGCCGGCCGGAGAGAATTCGGCCCGTGAACTCGTCGACGATCATCACCTTGTCGTCCTGAATCACGTACTCAACATCTTTTTCGTAGAGCGTGTAGGCACGGAGCAGCTGAGAGACGTTTTGCACGCGCTCGCTGCGCTGCGCCCAGATGTCCTGTTGTTTTGCCTTCGCATCCGCGCGCTCTGCCGTCGAAAGTGCCGTGTTCTGATCCAGTCTGGCGAATTCGTCGGCGAGATCGGGCAGGACAAAGAGCTCCGGATCGCCGCCAAAATACTTTGTCAACTGGTGGCGACCGTTATCTGTCAGGTCGATGCTGTGATTGCGCTCCTCAATGGCGAAGTACAACTCTTCATCGAGTTCGTGCATTTTCTTGTCGCGCAGATAGTCGTTTTCGACTTTCTGCCGAAGGCGGATATTGGACGGCTCCTGAAAAAGTCGCAACATCCGCTTGTGCTTGGGAAATCCACGGAACCCGATCAGCAATTTGCGGCCGATTTCGTATTCGTCGTACTTCTCTCTGCCGAACTCGGCTTCGATTTCATCGGCCAGACGAGTGACCGCCTGCGATTGCAGGCGTACGAGCTGTTCGACGGAGGGTTTCATCTCCTCATAGCGCTGAGTGCTCTGCGCTACCGGACCGGAGATAATCAACGGAGTCCGCGCCTCGTCAATCAGCACACTGTCGACTTCATCAATGATTGCGTAGTGATGACCGCGCTGCACGACCTCTTCCATCGAGAGAGCCATGTTGTCGCGCAGGTAGTCGAAGCCGAACTCGTTGTTGGTCCCGTAGGTAATATCGCATAGATATTGCTGTTTGCGAACGGGAGGCGGCTGGTCCGAGATCACGACACCTACGGTGAGCCCGAGAAAGTTGTAGATCGCGCCCATCCACTCCGAGTCCCGCTGGGCGAGGTAGTCATTCACCGTGACGAGCCAGGCGCCCTTGCCTTCGAGAGCATTCAAGTATAGCGGCAGAGTGGCAACCAACGTCTTGCCCTCTCCGGTGGCCATCTCCGATATCCGGCCCTGGTGCAGGACGATGCCGCCGATAAGTTGCTCGTCGTAGGGGACCATGTCCCACAGAATGCCATGCCCGCGAACTTGAACGGTCTGTCCCACAAGTCTTCGGCAGGCATTCTTCACGGCAGCGAAGGCCTCCGGCAACAGATCGTCGGGGGTCTCATCGCGGGAGAGACGATCGCGGAACTCCGTCGTCTTGGATCTGAGCTGCTCATCGCTGAGAGCCTGATACTCTCTTTCGATTTCGTTTATTTCAAAGACGAGCGGCTTGATCGATTTGACCTGCCGCTCGTGCTTCGTGCCGAAGATTTTGGCTAAGAGCTTATCCAGCATGATTTCGTTAGGATACCTTCATTACATTCCGATGAACAACCGAACGGCGAGGTATTCGGGGAGCCCGGCGAGGCGAATCTTTCGAGCCGTTTCTTGAATATCGTACGACTCGCGCAGCCATTCAAAAGTTCCGGTCACCGAATCATAGACACAGGCGCAGGCCCGGGGGTCGCGATCCCGGGGCTGCCCGATTGAACCTACGTTGATAATCCGACGACGACGTTGTGAATCCTCGAAGCTCGTCGGCACATGCGAGTGTCCAATGAAAGCCGTCATGCCTTCGGAGAGATACGCAAAATGAGGTGCAGCATCCGCAGGTTCGTGAATATAGTTCCAAGCCGCCGGATCCTTGGGTGTCGCGTGCACGAGCATGACATGATCCTCCGCCTGAGTCAGCGGCAACGACTTCAGAAACTCCAGATTGTCATCGGTGATCACGCGGCTTGTCCACTCGATCGCCGTCCGGGCATAGCTGTTGAAATAGGCGATTGGAGTGTGCCCCGTCAGCGCGGCGTCATGATTGCCCAGCACCGTGACGGCTGCTACCGCG
The DNA here is from genome assembly GCA_964529255.1 of uncultured Alphaproteobacteria bacterium. Classification (GTDB taxonomy): domain Bacteria; phylum Electryoneota; class RPQS01; order RPQS01; family RPQS01; genus CAZVXJ01. The sequence goes on from CAZGVT010000171.1 coordinate 3,538, forward strand.
CGAATTCTGGCTACACATGCGTTCGGATCGCCACCATAGCCCACGATGTCGCCGAGACAATCGATGCGGTCGACTTTCTCCTGCTCGAGTCTCTTGAGCATCGCCTCAAGAGCCTCGAGGTTGCCGTGCACGTCTGAGATAATGCCGAGCTTCACCCGTTGCCGGCACCCACCGGAAGGTCCGAGATCTTGCGCACTTTTTTCTGTAGGTCGTGACTCACCGCGTCAAGGATTCCATTGACAAACCGGCCGCTCTGATCCGTCGAGTAGCGCTTGGCCAACTCAATGCATTCGTTAATCGTCACCTTGAAAGGAATGTCGTCAAAATAGAGGAATTCTGCAATACCCATACGCAAGATCAGATGATCAATGACCGCGATTCTGTTGAGATCCCACTTCTCGACCGCCAACTCAATGAGTTGGTCAATCGAGCCGTCCTTCTCGGCCACTCGTTTGACCAGCCCGCGGCAGAAATTCATAGTGGAGTCTTCACGCCCGCCGCTGAGAATATCCGCACAACACTGATCGACGGCATTCCCCGAAAGTTCGTGCGCATACAAGATTCGAAGCGCCCATTCACGTGCAGCCCGGCGTGTTTTCATCGCGTGTCGTGGGGTGTTAGATATACGTTAGAATCCCGGTGATATCCGGATGGCGACCGTCAATGATATCGAAGTACGCCTTCTGCAGCTTCATCGTGATCGGACCGGGTTTGCCTGCCCCGACAACCACATGATCAACGCTTCGGATTGGTGTCACCTCGGAGGCCGTACCGGTGAAGAAAACTTCGTCCGCAATATACAGCATTTCCCGGGGAATCAAACTGATTTCCACCGGAACTCCGATGTCCCTGGCGAGAGCCAATATGGTCTGCCGGGTGATGCCCGGTAATACGGAAGCACCCAGCGGCGGAGTAATCAGGCAGCCGTCCCGTACGACAAAGATGTTCTCGCCCGAACCTTCAGACACATAGCCGGCTACGTCGAGCGCAATCCCCTCAGCGAAGCCATTGGCCTTTGCGTCGATGACTATCAACTGTGAGTTAGCATAATTCGCGCCGGATTTCGCCAGCGCAGGCAGGGTATTCGGCGCGATGCGCGTCCACGATGACACACAGACATCGACGCCGTTGTCAAGCGCCTCAGAGCCGAGATACCGCCCCCAGCGCAAGGGAATCACCGCGACGTCGATGGGGCACTCCGTGGGATGGACCCCAAGCGCATAATAACCGCGGTAAAGCAGCGGACGGAGATACGCCTCGTCCATGTTGTTGACTTTGCAGATGTCGATACATGCCTGTTCAAGTTGAGCCGGCGAAAACTTGACGGGCATGCGATAGATCTTCGCGCTGTCGAACATCCGGCGTATGTGTTGTTTGAGTCCGACGATGGCCGAACCCTTGGGAGTCTTGTAGCAGCGAATGCCTTCGAAGATGGCCGATCCGTAGTGAAGTGCATGGACCGTCACGTGTACGGTCGCATCCTTCCACGCGACAATGGAACCGTTCATCCAGATTTTCAGACTCTCATCAAATTTCGATGGTGCCACGATTTGCTCTCTTCAGTCTGATGAAAGATCGTTGCGCTAATCGGACAGCAGCCCGCGCGCAATAATGAATCGTTGGATTTCCGAGGTCCCTTCGTAAATTTCCGTCACTTTCGCATCCCGGACCATTCTCTCCACCGGAAAATCCTTCAAATAACCGTTGCCGCCGTGAATCTGCAAAGCCTCCATAGTCACTTTCATGACAATGTCGGAGGCATATAGTTTAGCCAGTGCGGCTTCGTGGCTGAACTTGTTCCCTGTGTCTTTTCGTTTCGCAGCGCTGTAAATTAGCAGTCGGGCCGCCTCGGTCATCATCTCCATGTCGGCCAATTTGAATTGTATGGCCTGGAAATTGGAGATCGGCTGATTGAACTGCTCCCGCTGCTTGGAGTATTTGATGGCCTCCTCCAGCGCTCCCTGCGCAAGGCCAACGGCCTGAGCGGCGATCCCGATTCGGCCTGAGTCCAGAGCCGTCATCGAGACCTTGAAACCATCCCCCTCCTTGCCGAGCAAATTCTCCGCAGGCACTCGCACTTCCTCAAGGACAACCATACAGCAATCGCTGGACCGGATGCCCATCTTCTTCTCGTTCGCGCCGAGTTTTATCCCCGGCGCCTTGGACGGGACAATAAACGCGCTAATGCCTTTGGCCTTGTCTTTGGACTTGTCGGTGCGGGCGAAGACAATGAACACATCCGCCGTCATGCCATTGGTGATAAATGCCTTCGTTCCGTTCAAGACCCACTGGTCTCCGTCCCTGACAGCCGTGCATTGCAAAGCCGCGGCATCACTTCCCGATTCCGGTTCGGTCAGGCAAAATGCACCGAGTAGCTTCCCCGCGGCAAGTGGGCGGAGGAACTGCTCCTGCTGCGCCGGATTGCCGAATTTTTCGAGCGGATAGCAGACAAGGGAATTATTCACCGAGATGACAACCCCAATGGCCGGATCAACTCGCGACAACTCCTCGATGACGATTGCATACGTAACTGCATCCATACCCGCGCCACCGAATTTCTCGGGAGTGTTGACTCCCATGAATCCGAGTTCGGCGAGTTTCTTTACCGCCGGCCAGCAGAATTCGCTGGTCTCATCCCGCTGAGCGACCGTTGGCCGTATCTCAGCTTCGGCAAACGCGCGCACAGTGGCCTTTACTTCCAATTGCTGTTCTGTCAGCAAATGATCCATGACATTGTCCTTAAGAGTTTCGCGACCGGGATCAGACGCCCAACCTGACCGCCGTGCCCGTAGCGGAGACCATCATCATTGAGCCACCCGAACCCATCGCCTCATAATCAAGATCCACGCCAATCACGGCATCGGCACCGAGGGCGCGGGCCGCTTCGCTTAGCTCGGCAAGTGCGATCTCACGCGCGCGTTTCAGCTCACCTTCCCACGCCGCGCTACGACCACCCACGATATCTCGAATTCCGGCAAACAAGTCTTTGAAGATGTTTGCGCCCAGGATTGCCTCGCCCGTTACCACACCGAGATATTGTTTGACGGGATGCCCATCCAGAGTATTTGTCGTCGAAAGTACCATCCGATGGACTCCTTATGCAGCGTAGTTGTAAAATCCGCGTCCGGACTTCCTTCCCAACCATCCGGCGGCAACATATTTTTTCAGAAGCGGACAGGGCCGGTACTTGGCATCGCCGAGGCCCTCGTGCAGCACATTCATGATTGCCAGACACACGTCGAGCCCGATGAAATCCGCAAGCGTTAACGGACCCATGGGATGGTTCATGCCAAGTTTCATTACGCTGTCAATGGACTCGACGTCGGCCACGCCTTCCATGAGCGCATAAACGGCTTCGTTGATCATGGGCAGCAGAATGCGATTGGAAACAAAGCCCGGGAAATCGTTGACCGTGATCGGAGTCTTACCAA
>CAZGVT010000172.1:0-6956 GCA_964529255.1 uncultured Alphaproteobacteria bacterium
AACTTGCTGCTCGAATCCGGCACGCACGCCGATGCGATTCCGAAATTGGAGATCATTGCAGATGACGTGCGCTGCACTCACGGCGCGTCGATGGGCTCGCTCAACAAGGAGCACTTGTTCTATCTGCAGAGCCGCGGGCTTTCACGGGACCAGGCGGCTCGCACAATTGCGATGGGCTTTGCCGAAGACGTTATTTCAAGAGTGCCTTCAGATCGAGTACAGGAGCGATGGCGCGCGGCCGTTGCCGGGCGCGTGAATCCATTCCACACTTGAAACAAGACCGCGCGAGGATAATCTGGCCTCGCGCGTTCTGTATGGTTACTTGGGATGCGTAAGTGCGTCAGCCGGCGACGCGCTTTTTCTGACCCAGAATGTATCGCGAGAAGTGGCTGGTATGGGCCTTCCAAACTTGCTGCTCGGGGAAATAAGTCGTTTCGACGTCATGGAACTCCCCGGTCTCGCGGTCGTACCAATAGAACGAGACACTATCAGGATCTTCTCCCTCAAGATCGACGCAGGATGAATCCTGCCAGTACATCACGGGTGCGAGCCAGTTCACGCCGTCCGGATAGTACTCAGTTTGAGTCCAGGCGGTGTCCACGACTTCCAGTGTGCAGTAGAGTGAATCGACCGGAGTGGCGCCCACCGGAACAGAGAATCCCGTCATGGAGGGAATTGCCACCTCACTTTGAATTTGCGGCGTGCACCAGCCTGACCGGGAGAATTGCACGGCTGCCGCTCGGTCTTTTCCGACCTGACTCCACTTAAAGAACTTGCGACCCGTTTCGGGACCATTCTGCAGCTGCTCCGATGTCGGGTCGTGCGGGATGACCGGTGTGTCGTCGTCGTCACTCGTGCAACCTGTGAAGGCTACGAGCACAATGAAAGCAATGATCAAGGTTGCAGTTCTCATAGCAAGTTAATCCTCTCGTGTTGGTATCACATTTCCGCTGACGGCATCGGCGTGTTCGATTCATTGCTCACAATTGCAACTTGTTTGCCACTTTCATGAAGAATGCGTTCAATGAGTGATCCAGGCGCTGTCAAGAGCGTCGATTGCCAATACATCCGGGTTTGCAGCATCCGGGACTTCAAAAAAGACGCCGGGCGGAGTTTTAAGATTGGGTCGTTATATCTTGCCGTGTATCGCAGTGAGGGAAAGTTCTATGCTGCCTCGGATATCTGCAGCCATGAACATGAATTCCTATCCGAAGGCTGGCTGGAAGGCTGCAATATCGAATGCCCGCGGCACGGCGCCCAGTTCGACCTCCGTACCGGTGAAGCGCTGTCCCTGCCTGCCACCGAACCGATTGAAGTTTTCGCGCTGCGCATCATCGGTGAAGACATCGAAGTTGCAATTCCACGACACTATTTGAACTTATGACAACTGCTGTGACAACCGGCACAATGGGTCAGACGCTTGTTCCCGACGTGCGGCGAGATTTTCCGATACTCGATGTTCAAGTGAATGGTCGACCGCTGGTCTATTTGGACAGTGCGGCGAGTTCACAAAAACCACGGGAAGTGCTGGATGCGTTTTGCAGATTCTGTGAGACACGCTATTCCAATGTGCATCGCGGAGTTCACACCTTGGGTGAACGCGCGACAAAAGACTACGAGCATGCCAGACAGACCTTGGCGGACTTCATCGGCGCAACTTCTACGCAGGGTGTCATCTTTACCCGTGGCACGACCGAGTCGATAAACCTCGTCGCGCACGCCTTCGGCAGTAGATTCATCAAGCGCGGGCAAGCGATCTTGCTGACACCGATGGAGCACCACGGCAATCTGGTGCCATGGCAAATTGTTGCCGCCTCGACCGGAGCCGAACTCCGATTCTGGCCTATGCGAGAGGACGGCACATTGGATTTTGAAACCGGACGTAAACTTCTCGACAGATCAGTTGCGATAGTTGCTGTCGCGCACGTATCCAACGTGCTTGGGACGATCAATCCGGTGCGCGAGATTTCCGAACTGGCTCATCGCGTCGGCGCAAAAGTGCTCATCGACGGCGCGCAAGCCGTGTCGCACATGCCGGTGGACGTCTCAGAGGTTGGCGCCGACTTCTATGCTTTCTCCGGGCATAAAATGCTCGGCCCCACAGGAATCGGAGTACTCTGGGGACGGCCGGAGATCCTCGATGCGATGGCTCCGTTTTTAACCGGCGGAGAAATGATTCGCGAGGTCTTCCTCGATCACTCCACATGGAATGAACTCCCCTACAAATTCGAAGCTGGAACGCCGCCGATTGCGGAAGCCATCGCGCTCGGAGCGGCTGTGCGATACCTCAAACGCGTCGGATGCGGGAGAATTCAGGATTATCTGATGAGCCTCACCTCGCGCGCCTACCAACTGCTCGCAAACGCACCGCATGTCGTCGTCTATGGGCCACCCGAAGTGCGCGGACCCCTCGTCTCCTTCAATGTCGACGGTGGACACCCCCACGACATCGCCGCTCTCCTCGATCAAGAGGGCATTGCCATCCGCGCCGGACACCACTGCTGTCAACCCCTCATGCGAGCGCTTGGAGTCCAAGCCACCGCGCGCGCAAGCTTCCATCTCTACAACACTGTCGACGAAGTCGATCTGCTGGTCGACGCGATCGCACGGGCAAGGAAGATTCTCGTCAATGGCTGAACTATACAATGAGCTGCTCCTCGATCACTACCATCTCCCTCGTAACAGGGGACGACTCCAAGAGCCGACGCTCAGCACCCATGGCGTCAACGCCCTCTGTGGCGATGAACTCACGCTGGATTTGAAATTCGATAGCGACCGACTCACCGCAATCGCCTTCCACGGGCACGGCTGCGCCATCTCCCAAGCGTCTGCCTCCATGCTCACCGAAATCGTCCAAAACAAGAGCATCGCTGAACTGGAACGACTGGCAACGCACGTCCGCGAATTCCTCCGCGACGGAAACCCACCCGAAGCCGCCGAACTGGGCGATCTGCTCGCCCTCGAAGGCGTCGCTAAACTCCCAGTCCGCGTCAAATGTGCCGCCCTGCCATGGACCACGCTCGAACAAGCGCTACAACGCCTTAAAGACGGCCAGACTTAGGCAGTCGGATGGCAGCCGTACGTTCATAGGGGGGCCGCATCGAAGGGCTCCCCTTGTTATTGGGGCGACTCCAGGCTGTTGGAGCACTTGCATCATTCTATAAAGTTGTTTATATTAACTTAACCTGTTGCACCGTGGCGCGTGAATTGCACTCCTTGATCCCGTATCATGCCAGAACAAGCGTACTTGCGGCAGTTGGATCAAACGAGAGCACACGATAGGAACATAGATGAGTGCCCGTCATTCATCGAGAGTTGTATAGACCTCCAATCCCCTCGCCAAGCCGATCCTATTTTTAAGGACACCGTCTTGTCAAATTCCTCCGAATCTGATACCTCCATGAGTCCGGCTGAATCAGAGCTGGAATTCCTGGATCCGCTCACACTCCCCGACCCACTCCTGTCAGTAACTACGGAGTACCGGACCGTCGCAATTGTCGGCGTAGGTCTGATCGGCGGCTCTATCGGTCTCCGCCTGAAATCGCTGGAGTTCATGGGGACGGTGATCGGTTGCGACAGGCAAGAAATCGTTGATGAAGCCCTCGCCCGCGGGATTATCGATAGCGGTTGCACGTCAGTCGAGGATGCGGTGGGAAAGGCAGATCTGATACTGTTGTGCGTGCCGATTTCCGTAGCAGCAGAACTGCTCCCGCGAGTGCTTCGCAGTGCCAGGGACGGTGCGGTAATTACCGACACCTGTCCGGTGAAGAAGGAGCTTCTCGAACTCGCGGCGAAGATCGAGACGCGCGCGGACTATATCGGTGGTCATCCGCTGGCGGGCAGCGACAGGCAAGGGATCTCGAATGCGGATCCGAATCTGTTCGAAAGCGCATATTGGTTGCTCGTGCCGGCACCGGACACTCCCGCTCCAAAGCGCGAATCGTTGGCTTGGTGGATACGCATGCTCGGAGCTTACCCGTTGACGTTGACAGCCGAGCGGCATGACCACGTGGTCGCTATGACAACTCATGTTCCGTTAATAGTCACCATGGCCCTGACTGCATGGGTGGCGGATAGAAGCAAGGACGAGCAACTTCTCACCAAACTTGCAACCGGTGGATTTCGCGATGTCACATCACTCGCAGCTTTGCCGAAGGAAGCGTGGGCGGATGTGCTGCGGTCAAATAAGGCGGTCGTACTGAATGCACTCGCGGAGTACCGGAACGTGCTCGATGAGTGCATCGCACGCGTAAATGGTGATTCGCTGGGAGAGTATTGGCGGGACGTTCACGATTTCCAGAAGAAGATCTTGCGCGAGCGACCGGGGGACTGGGATGCCAACTCGGAGCTGATCATCACGACGGCGGATCGTCCGGGAGCGATTGCCAAGATTGCCAGCCTGCTCGCCATGCACGACATCAATATCCGGGACATTGGAGTGCTTTACGTGCGCGAGCAACGCGGCGGATCTCTAAGAGTCATTCTTGAGTCGCTTGCCGACGCCCGCCGCGCGGTTGAACTGCTGCGCTACCACGGATTTACTGCAAGACAAAAACTTTAGTGCGACACGCATTACCACCCGATTACAAGGGGCGGCAAAGGCAAGCATGAAAAAGCAATGAGGCGACCCGCGGGCCGCCTCAATCGTTTCAGGCAAGTCGTTTGGTTTACTGGCCTCGAATCGCGCTCTTTAACCCCTGGTAGCGGCGCTTGAGCAATTCCAGTGAGGCCAGATAACGAAGCTGTGTTTCAGCCATCTCTGCCATTTCGAGATCAACGTTCACACCATTGATACCGGGTCCGTCCGCCGCAGGCTTCTCGCGCAATGGGCGGGGACTAAGGTTCTCGATCGCAGAAGCGCCGCCTCCGACGGACATGTGGCGCGGATCTTCGCGGAGCAGCGTCCCAGCATCCCCTTTGAGCACTTCGCGGAGATCCTCCTCAAAGCGGACAGCCATCCGTTGGTAGCCCGGAGTCTCGACATTTGCAATGTTCTGCGCATGCGCCCGCTGACGCATCGCAGTCGCATCAAGAGTCTTCTTCAGGGCTGCTGTACCGGGTTGTTGATTCAGCAGCACATTTTCAATCAGATTATCAGCCATTCGGAGGTTCTCACAGGTTCGGGCGATTCAAGTTTCAACCGGCACTGCAAAGCTGGCAGGCCATCCGCGCACCTGTGGTGCAAATGCCTTACCAGTTTATTATCCGGCATGTTTAGGGAAGTTGAACAGCGCCCCACGATTATTCAATAGGCAAATTGTGCCGATGCCATGCATGTAAGCAGTAAAGCCCGGAAAGTCCCGGGCTTTACCATGAGCGCTATGCGCGACCGGTCAGTTGTCCGAAGTCACGTGGTAGAATCGCTTCGGCGCCAGCGGATCCGTGTCGACATAGTTCAACACATTGACTGTGGCGATGAGCGAATAGGTGTTCGGCCAGACCGCGCCACCATCAGTGGAAGCATAGACCTTGTAAGTGCTGCACGTCGAGCCCAGACCGGCATTCCACCGAAGTGTGGTCGATTCTGCCGCCGGTGTCCGCAGAACCGTTAGCGAGGTCGGGTCCGGGCAGACCGCGGCTTCAAACGGATTGCCGCCGCCATAGGTGAGCTGGTACCCGCCGCAGAAGCACGACCCAGTCGAGTCAAACTGTCCGACGATGGCAGTTACATTCACCTGCCCGGACGGAATGGTGCTTCCGAGAATCGCATCACACGAATCGACCCGGAACAGCACAGTGTCTGTCCCGCTGATCGCAACGTAGTTCGAGTCGCCGACACTGAAGGTCCCGCCTGCGTTGAGAAACGTGAGATTATTCACCTTGACAAGCCGGGACTCAAACGGCTCTGCCTCGCAGGAGTTCTGCGCAATTGAGACAATTCCAGGTCCACAGGGATCGGCGGCCGGATCCGGAATCGCCGAAGCCCCCAAATACGTAATCTCGGGCACAAGCGACGCAAAAGTCGAGAATTCAGTCAGTCCGCGGAATTGGGTAATATAACCGTCGATGCAAACTGAATCCCCGACTAACATCCGTCGACCGGCACCGGTAATCGTATCCATGACCGCACCACCAAAGATGATCACTGCACAGTCGTTGTCCCAGACAATCGCGCGTGTTTGGCAGGTGTCGACAAAGGTGATCCTGCCGTAGGTCACGACTCTCGTCTGATAGCGAGTGGGAACTCCACAGGTGTCCTGCTCACTGCGAATTTCGCAAATCGTGACCGTGTCCGGCGGCGTCGGCGGCTGACAGAAATTAGCTTCACCGGGTGTCCCCGCATCGCCGCTGCTGCCCGGCCACTGGCTCGTCGCAGCGCACCAGTTCGCCGGATCGGCGGGATTCAGATTGAGCGCCGATAGCTGTGCGCTAGACCCCGCGCTGAACGGATACGACGCCGTGTAACTCAGCGACGCCACAATTTGACCCAGCGTGTTCGTCAGCGTGATAACATCTGCGCTATTAGCCAACGCAAGTCCCCATCCGGAAGTACCAAACTGAAAATCGAAATCCTCCGGCACTCCGCCGTTGGTTGCGGAATCTCCATTGTTGCAAAACACGAAATAGTCGCCGGGGTTGATCGTGCCGGCTTCAATTGTGTCGCTTCCCGCGTTATCGTGCAGGACAAATCCGGCGAGATTCACGGCACTGCTGCCGTAGTTGTAAATCTCCAGCCACTCACCGGCGTCATCGGCCACTGCAGCCGGATTCGGCATGATTTCCGTAACGAGTAACGACTCGGCGGGAGCGGCAATCGTGAACGGAATCGTGCTGTTGGGCGCAATGGCATTGCCCGCAAGATCGACGACGTTATTCACGGTCAGCGTATAAGTATTTGGCGAGAACGCACTGGCGAAGGTCATGCGGACCGTGGCCAGATCCCCTTGCAGCACAGCATTGGAAGGAGCGCCCACTCCGAGATCCACCGAATAGTTGGCCTCATTGTTCGCCGAGGT
>CAZGVT010000173.1:0-6922 GCA_964529255.1 uncultured Alphaproteobacteria bacterium
CGCACAGTGCATTTTGAATGGCACTCAGGGCAGGGTCCGCGACGGGACGAGAAAGGGTCTCACTCAAAGTGAATTTCCTCCGTATCGGTGACGCGACGCACAATTTTTACTGCTTTATTGGGTCCGCTCGCTCCGGGTTCTCCCCAGAATTTGACCCGACCACCAATGCGCAGTTTCAGGCACTCATCCGCGCGCTCGAGGAGCCGGATGCAGTCGCCTTTTCGAATTGTGATCAGTTCTTCAAGAGATATTGTTGAGGTACCAAGCAGGGCGACGATCGGCAGCCTGGTGAGTCCGACTCGCGCATGGAGCATTTTGCGCTCGGTGCTTCCAACCCGCTTGACACCGACATTCGTGAAGCCCGTCGATAGATTCTGGATAAGTGACTCAAGCACGAAGTATGGCGCGCAGATATTCATCGGATAGGTCATGTCGCGAATGGAAATCTCGAAGGATATAATCGCGGCGATTTCTGACGCCGAGGCAATCTGGACGAACTGCGGATTGGATTCGTAAGATTCGACATAGTAATTCATGGTGGCGGCATGCCGCCAAGCATCCGCCAGATGAACGAGCGCCTCATCCACGACCTTGCGCAAAATATTTTGCTCGATCACCGTCAACTCCCGGTCGGTGCCGACGCGCGCTCCCGTGCCGCCAAGCAAACGATCCACGACGGTCAGGGCGAATTGGGGTGAAAACTCGAGAATGGAGGAGCCTTTCAGCTCGCGCGCCGCGACGATGTGAATGCAGGCCGGTACGGACAAGGAGAGCATATATTCGGAATATGTCGCTTGATCGATCGAGAGTAAATTGACGTCGACCATCGTTCGCAGCGTTGTGGAGAGGTAGGTCCCGAACGCTCTGGCAAAGGCGTCGTGGATGGTTCTCAGTGCTCGCAGCTGATCCTTGGAGATTCGGTCGGGGTGCTTGAAGTCGTACAGATGGACCGACCGCTCCTTGGCCTCTACGGACGGATCAAAGGATTCACCGACTGAAACATTTTTCAGCAGTGCATCGATTTCTTCTTGCGTGAGGATCTTGCTCATGATGTCTACTGAAGCACGTAGCCTGTGAATACGACTCCGTCGACGGTCACGTCCTTGGTATAGCGAGCAATGGCCTCTTTGACTTCGGCGCGCAGAGTGTCCCGATAGGACACGTTTGCCAGTTGATCGAGTTGCTTGGCGGAGAGCAGTGAGATCAAGGCGTCGCGCACGAGCGGCTTGGATTTTTCAATTTTTGCCTCCGCTTCAGGCGTGGAGGTCTGCACGCCGATGCTGATTGCGAGATAGCGCCGTCCGGATGTTCCTGCCGGATTCACGATGATTTCGTCGAGCATCAAGATTTCACTCTCGCTCTTGTGTTCGTCGTCTTTGGCCTCGTCCTTTTCGTGGGAACTATCTTCCGCTGTCGTCGCCTGAACGCTATTAAAGAAGAGCGTCTTCTGGATGAAGAATGCGGCAATGGCCTGCACAGTGAGCAGGCCGGCGATAATCAAAATCTTGTTCAGCGACGAAGATCTTGGTTTTGGCGCCGGCTCAGTCTCTTCAGGCGGCGCAGCGGGTTGGCTTTTTTCGTTTTTTTCCATAGGGGAAAGTTGTCCCATAAACGATGTCGGCAACGCCCTGGGCGATGCGACAAGGCGGTGCCAATCGGTTACTGACGGTTGCAGACACGAGAGGCGCGTGGATGCGGGGAAACAGGAAGGAGGAGAACGGAGCGAAGGCGGACGGCATTCCCGGGGCCGCCTACGCGGCCCCGGGAATCACAGTTGGACTATTACCGCTTCAACTGAGTCACTTCGTTGAGAAGCGAATCAGCAACCGTTATCACCCTTGCACTGGCCTGGAATCCTCTCTGTGCAATGATCATATCGGTAAATTCTCGTCCCAAATCCACGTTGGCAAGCTCGAGATAGCCTGCATAAACCGTATTCACATTTCCATTATCCACTCCGATGAGCGGATCTCCGGAATTCACAGTTGCGTGATAGATATTCTCTCCGGCAAGCTGAAGTCCGGAGGGATTCGCAAATCGGGAGATCGCGATTTGGCCGAGCGTACGAGTGATCCCGTTTGAGTAGGTGCCGCTAATCTCGCCGTTCGACGCAACCGTGAAATCTTGAAGAACTCCCATCCCATGCCCATCCTGATTGAGCGCAATGGTGGTTGTCGGCGCGGCAAACTGCGTGATTCCGTCAAACGTTCCGACCGTACCGCCGTCCAATTGGATCACAACGCCCTGCGCTTCGGGAGTGTCGAAAGTCAGCGGACCGCCCTCGAACGCGAGTAGAGAACCGTCGCTGTTGAATCTCACTTGACCGGAGTTTCCTTGCAGCCGCGAGTTCGCGACATCAATCGCTCCGTCGTCCACGACGATTTCCCAATTCCAGACGTTGTCCTGAGTGACATCTTGCGTGAAGTTGATTTCAACTTTGTGTCGCTCACCGCGGCTATCATAGACGTTGATGGACGCGGCGTGGGTCCCCGTCGTACCGTCTTGCGTGTTCACGAAGGTTGGCAGTACCAGAGTTGAAGCGGACCCTACATCCGAGAAGCTCATCGAGATTGTGGTCTCACTGTTGCCGGGCAAGTTGTCACGAAGGGTGAACTTACCGGCAGCATCCAGAGTAATGCGCGATCCACCCGGCGAGTCACTGTCATAACCGGCCGATGAATTTACCCTGTTCATGAGATCGCCGAGGGTAGTTCCGTCGGCGGCAGCACCATACGTGAACACGACTTCGATCGGATCTCCCACTTGATTCTTGCCCGTGATGGTGATCGTATCACCCGCATCCAGAGGCGCGCTCACCTGATCAAGATCGTTAAGTTCAGTGGCACCCGTTGCCGGAATGTTTTCCGCCGTGAATGCGAGGGATGCCGTGAACTCCTGGGCTTTAGACGCATTCGCGTCGAGGTTACAGAAGTACGTGACTTCAGTTGTTGCCCGCGCGGGATCCTTCTCACCAAACGGAAGCACGATGGGCTCCAGGGTTGAAGATCTTACAAGCACGCCGTTCTTGTCTGCGAGTCTGCCCAGAACGTGCAGTTTTCCACCGCTGGCGAGCAACGATCCGTCCGCGTCGATCTGGAAGTTTCCGGCACGCGTATAGTACTGGGATTCTCCGTCACCCACGACGAAGAAACCATCGCCTTGAATCGCCAGGTCCGTGCGGCTGCCGGTGTTCTCGAAGTTTCCCTGGTTGAAAACCCGGTCAACGGCTGCGATGCGCATTCCGAGACCGACTTCGATAGCATTCTTACCTCCGGTGGATTCGGTGGGGCGATCTGCCGCCTGCAATACCTGCGAGAATCCGGTGGCGAAAGAGACGCGACTCGACTTGAAGCCGATCGTGTTGACGTTGGCGATGTTGTCACCGATCACGTCCATGCGGGTTTGATGATTGGACATTCCCGTCACGGCGCTGAACAATGAGGTCATCATAGAGCAATTCTCCTTTTCGGGCTTCTGTCGTTCCGCCCGTTAGGGGCCTCCTACATGAGGTCCGGCCCGGTTAAATTAGACAATGACTGCGCTGTCTATCTGAGTGAAAACACTTCCTGAAAATTGTCCGCTATCCACGGCGGTGATGACTCGCCGATTCTGGACACTGACGATCAAGGCGAGTTGATCCAGCAGTACGAGAGAGTCCCGCGCGCCCTTTCCGGCCGCCTGACTGACTCCGAGATTCAACCGCTCCAATTGGGCATCGTTCAATTGGATATTCCGGCTAAGCAGTCTTGATTGCGCATGGGCGGAAAAAGTGATCTGATCCGGCTGCGCCAGCTCGCGCTCGAGGGCAACACGGAATTCCGCACTTCTCTGCGCGGCTCCGGGTTTTTGCGATGGCCGGACGCCATCCGGATTCTGGATGGCTGGGACCGGCGGCAGTTTTGATATCGGAGTTGCGCTCATTGCTGAGGCTTAGCCTTTCGTCCCGTCTTCCAGTATGCTCAAGACCTGCCCTAACCCGACTCGCAGATCGCCTAGGAGCAGCACGACGTTACCGTCAACATACTCAACACCGGTGATCCGTCCTTCGACCATCGTTGTGGCCGGGACCGGTGCCCCGTCCGCTCCAATTGCTTTGACGTTGACGGTGTAATTCCCGCCGACGACGTGATTGCCATCGCTGTTCATGCCATCCCAATTGATGCGATAGTCGCCCTCGGACTGAGCTGGCGCCTTTATTGTGCGAACGACGGCGCCGGTTTCATCGAGAATCTCAATGTTTACTTCAGTCGCTGCGCCGCCAAGATGGTACGAAATCGCAGCGCTACCGGAATCGGTGACAGAGATTGTATTGACGTCAGCTTCGATCCACTTGCCGACAAGAGTCGCGGACATCGTGTTATTGAATGTCTTGGTCAACAGCAGATTTGACTGCAGCGACTGATCCAGCGTAGCTCCGATGTTTTGAAGCTCCTGCAAAGACGTGAATTGTGCCAGCTGCGCGGCGAAATCCTCGTTGGTCATTGGATTGAGAGGATCCTGCGAGCGAAGCTGCGTAACGAGCATTTTAAGAAAGTCCGCCTGAGACATGGTCGCATCGCGGCTGCTGATCAAGTCGGCAGACGGTGCGGATGCCGGAGTATTGATTGCTGGTATGGCCATCTTCTTTCAGTTCAGATCAAAGAGTTTTCGAAACGGCTCAGTCGCCGTACGTTGTCTCAGGTACGTATAGAGTGCGTGAGTAGATTTTGAAACCAGCTGCGTGCGCCCACACTTGCGACAGGTCAGGTGACATTCCCGCCGAGGCTTCTTGTTGACTTCCGGTTCGGGATCGAACTCGCGGCTTCCGCAAGGGCAAACGATCGGGGCGGATGTGGACTCATGCTTCATACTTTGATAACCACTTGCAAATGCTGAGCCATCCTTATGGACGGCTTTAACATTTTGAAAAGTCTCTGTTTAACTCTTGCCACGGCAACTTGCTCAGGGCAACAACTTCCGTTTGACGACCCGGCCGCGCCAAGTCATGATGCGAAGTAAGGTTCGTTCAAGAAGCGTCGAGCGCATGTCCTGTACGAAGGCTGTTACACGATCCACTGGCGCTTGAATCCATAGCCGTGTTGAACAATTGTGCCGGTCGTAGGATGCGGCGAAGCCACATTAGCCCGATGAAGAGTGTTTTGCCCGGTCCAAATCGGCAACCGCGAGGCACGCTCCCGCTGCATCTGAGGGTTGCCTTTGTCATAGTTCGGCGAGGGCGAGTTCATCGAAGATTCGGCAGATTTCTCGAAGGACGATTTGATGTCGATCCGGTCAACACGTACACAGTGCTCGACGAACATTTTCTCGATCACAGCACGTTCCGCCGCCAACAGCATTGCCGAGTCGCCACGCTCAGCCGTGATTTCAACCCGCAGAGCACTCTCACTGGAAACAATCTTTACATGCAATCCACCGAGATCATGGTCATTCCAGGCGAACTGAATGTCGTGATCGGAAATCAGCGCTCCACGAATGCCGGCGAGTGAGTTGTCAATCACCTGAAGAATCCTCTGCAGCTGATCGACTCTCAATTGAACCGGAGCGCCGGTGATTTCCTGAGTTGGTGAATCCAGACGACCAACAGATCGGTCACTCACTTGCTCCGGCGCAGCTAATGGGTGACTGGAGTGGCCGGTCGACGATTCAATAGCCGAACGCGAATACTGTGACTGGTCCAGCGAGCCCGATTGCGAGGCGCCACGCGATTTGACTTCAGTCGCAGGCTCACTTACAGCCGCTGTCGTGGGATTTATTCGGTTGGTATCGAGATGGACACTCGGACTTGTCTTCGTTACTTGAGTGCCGGCAATCTCAATCTTTGATGACAATTGAATCTGTGACAGAGCGATCTCTGATGATTGATTTGGTGTTGGGACGTGCGTAGTCGGCACAGATTCGAACCGACGAATGTCAGGGCGCGGTGTCGGCGGCTGTGCCGCATGCTGACTCTGTTTCCGCTCAACTTGCACGGCAGACTGATCGCCGGCGGCAGAGGTGACTTGGGCTTTCGACGGAACCTCACTGTGAGCTCCAGCCCGTTCGCCTGTGCTTACATTCACCGGAGCAGTCTGTTTCACCGCGAATGTGAAGGGCAAACCTAATTGCGGGTCCGGTCGCGCTCCGCCTGACTCGATGTGAACTGGAAATTGAGCGCGACTTGAATCGATTTTGTCGGCGATCTGCCATGGCGCACGGAACGATGCCAAAGTCGGCGGCACTTCACTCACTGGATGCACAGGAGTGACCCGCAGTGCCGAAGGAACATTCGCGCCTCGCGTGGGACCCGCGATTGCACCGAGCGTATTGTTGGAGTGCGGTGTGTCCGATGCATAAACCGCAGGCGTCGCGTTCTTGATTGCGACATCGGCGTCTCTCCCACGGTACACCACATGGGGACTTTGGGACCTGCCTTGCGCAAATCGCTCAGAATTAACAGCCGCGGGGACTTGTGGAGTCGCACTGACTTGAGAAGGCATCAAAGACATTCGCTTTACAACATTTGCCTCGTAAGCAAGTTGCGGAGCTGAATCGAATTTTGCAGTGTCGATGACTTGCTCTCGCGTGTTTCTCAGCGAACGATCGCCAACGACACTAGTTTCCGCGCGCGTCAGGACGGGTCGCTCTGGAATGGAGTGTCGCGCTGCGGCGTTTTTCGAATGACCTTCAACCGTTTCCGTCGTTTGTTGCGTTGACACTCGGAGTTTCGAGAGTCTGCTGCTGACAGATTGTGTGCGCTCGACGCTCTGAGTTCCTGTCGTCAGCGCTGCATCCGCGTCCGGCTCAAGCTTCGAAGTCATTGAGGGCCGTGGAATCGACGCCAGATCGAGCGCGGGTGCACGATGAGTCTGCGCCAGCGTATCGCCTCTTGAGGGAGCTTCGCTGTCGACCCGGTTCAGATTGATTGGCATGGATCGTCTCAGAA
>CAZGVT010000174.1:0-4069 GCA_964529255.1 uncultured Alphaproteobacteria bacterium
CGGCGGGCACGTGGTCGAACATTGCGGAGCGCAAGGCAGCAGAGGAGCGCGCGGTTCGGTTGGGACGAGTCGTCGAGCAGACGTTTTCTGAAGTCTATATGATTGACCCGCAGACGCTGAAGTTCCTTGAAGTGAACAAGAGCGCTTGTGATAATCTTGGCTATGAGATGAGCGAGCTTGCGGGGATGAGGGTTGCCGACGTGTTATTGGAGCCGACCGGTTTCAGCGCGGAGGTTTACCGGCCATTATTCTCAGGTACGGCTCCGTGGGTCGAGTACCGATTCGTTCACAAGCGGAAGGATGGAACGACGTATCCGGTTGCGCTGAAGACTGAACTCTTGAGTGGTTCAGATGGCCAGATCTTGTTGTCTGTGGGAGTCGATGCGACGAAGGAGGAGCGTGCTCGTGAGGAGCGCGACCGTTTGGAATCGCGGTTGCGGCAGTCGCAGCGCATGGAAACTATAGGAACGCTGGCCGGAGGGATCGCGCACGATTTCAATAACATCCTGACGCCGATTTTGGGTTATGCGGACATGGCGCGGATTGACTTGGATGAACATGCTCGTTCGCGGGAGGACATCGAGCGCGTGATCGAAGCGGCCAATCGCGCGAAAGGGCTTGTGCAGCAGATTTTGGCGTTTTGCCGGGAATCGGAACAACCCACAACGGTCTTATCCCCGGACGAGGTCATTCATGAGACATTGCACCTCATGGAGTCCGTGACGCCGTCCAACATCACGATCATTGAGGAATTGGAGCGGGGAGTTTTCGTCAAATCGGATGCGACTCAACTTCATCAGATTGTGATGAATCTTGTGACCAATTCGATTCACGCGATCGGCGAACGCGGTGGTGAAATCCGGGTGAAGGTTCTGCGCCAGGAACTTTCAGAGGAGGATTGCGACGCAGAGAGCGGACTGGCCGCGGGCGCCTGGATGTGTCTCAGCGTTTCGGACAACGGCTGCGGGATGTCCGCAGAGACCCAGAAGAGAATATTTGAGCCGTTCTACACGACGAAGTCCGTCGGGCAGGGAACGGGTCTTGGCCTGTCCGTCGTGCATGGGTTGGTGAGGTCGCATGGGGGCGTCATACAGGTGAACTCGCGCGATGGGGAGGGCACGGAGATTCAGGTTTGGCTCCCTGTGGACGACCTGCGGCGAGGTGCGAGTCTGATTGTGGGCGAGGAGTCGCTGCGCGGTGCGGAGAAGATTCTCTTTTGCGACGACGATGAGGGAATTGCCGCGCTGGGGAAACAGATGCTCTCTACGTTTGGCTACGACGTGCAAGAGCACATTTCGTCCTCGTCGGCGCTGGCCGAGTTTGAAGCATTTGGGAGCCAGATCGATCTACTCATCGTCAGCGACACGTTTTCGGCGCGACAGATTGATCTGCTTTCCGCGATTCGATCTCTGGAACCGAGTCTGCCCTCCATTCTGCTTACGTCGGGCGTTGTCGCCGAGACGATTGCCGATCAGCACACTCTCGTATTGAACAAGCCGATTTCCGCGGCGGAATTGGCGCGGGGAGTGCGCCAAGCCCTGGAAACAAATCACTCACATCAAGAGGATACACATGTCTCGCATACTGGTCATTGATGACGATCCAAACATCCGGCAGATGCTCTATCACATGCTGGAGCGGGAGGGGTTTGAGGTCTCTTCCGCCTCCAACGGCAACGAGGCTCTGGCGATGTTTCGCACGCAGCCGGCGGATCTGGTGATTACCGACATCATCATGCCGGAAAAGGAAGGGATTGAGACAATCCGGGAACTGAAGAGTGATTTTCCGGGTACGAAGATCATTGCGATTTCGGGCGGGGGTCGAGTCGGCCCTTCCGATTACCTGAAGATGGCCAAACTCCTGGGAGCGCAGCGGACGATATCGAAGCCGTTTGACCGATCGGAAATGCTGTCTGCGGTGAAAGAGGTTATTGGCTCCGACCGAGGAGAATAGCAACTTGTGCGTGACGCGTTTCCGAATTGACGTGAGCGGATCCTCTCAATGAGACAGTAGAAATGACACGCAGTTTCCGCGATGCCTACACAAGACTGATGAACCGGTTGTTCTTCGGGCTGCTGTGTTTGGGTCTATGTCAGACTCTCCCGGCAGCCGAGTTCTCACCGGCTCTTGAACGCGAGTTGGAAGCGGCAGGCAGTCGTGACTTCATCAGCGCGATTGTGATTCTGGAAAGCCCGGTGGATATTCGAGCCTTGGACTTTGCGCTTCATGCAAGACGGGCGACGCTTGCGGAGCGGCACAAGGACGTGATCACGGCGCTTCAGTACAACGCGGAGCAGACGCAACCGGCCTTTTTGAAAGAGCTTGCGGAAGCGATGAATGCCGGACGCGTGGAGGGTTTTACGCCGTATTGGATTGAGAACTGCGTGGTGGTCTATGCGGAAAAGGCTTACTTGGAATCGCTTCGCGATCGGGGGGGCATCACGTTATTCACGGAGAATTTTCGTCCTGAACTCATCGCGCCGATTTCGATTGAGATGCAGGTCGGAAGAGATCTGCGGCCTCTGAGACACAACGCTCTCGACAGCGAAACGACGACGGCGGATCAGGATGCAATCGGGACAACACGCGTGCATCGCGAGTTGGGAATTACGGGTCACGGCGTGCTCGTTGCGAATTGTGATACGGGAGTGGATGGGGCTCACCCGGCACTTGGGGCGCGATGGCGGGGGAATTTCGCGCCGGCCGCGGAATGCTGGAGAGATGCGGCAGGTTTGGGACACGCGACTCCCATTGACGCACATGGTCACGGCACGCATGTCATGGGAACGATTGCAGGCAGGGCGATTGACGGCGGCGATACGACTACGATGGGAGGAGCGCCGGATGCCCTGTGGATCGCCACAAACTCCGTTCAGCAGGGCGTTGGCAGCAGTTTTGACAACGATATTCTCGCGGACTATCAGTGGTTTGCCGACCCGGATGGTGATCTTTCGACCTTAGATGACGTGCCTGATGTGATTCAGAATTCTTGGGGAGTGTCCACGGACTTGGGTTATGCACAGTGCTTTGGCTATTGGAACACCGCGATTCTGAATTGCGAAGCGGCGGGTCCAGTTGTTACTTGGTCGGCAGGAAATGAAGACGTGAACGGTCTGCGAAGTCCGGCGATCTTCTCGATCAATGCGTATCAGGTATTTTCGGTAGGAGCGGTTGACGCGAGTGACGGTGCGGCTCCGTTTCCGGTTGCGGATTTTTCGAGCCGCGGCCCGACGCCGTGTTTTCCGTATTTTCCAGACAACATCAAGCCGGAGATCAGTGCGCCGGGAGTGGATATCTACTCCTGCTATCCCGGCGGCGGTTACGCGACGATGTCGGGCACATCGATGGCCGGGCCGCACGTGGCCGGTGTTGTCGCTCTGATGCGGGAAGCTTGCCCGGATTGCGATCACATTGCCGTCAAGGAAGCCCTCATGCAGACCGCGCTTGATCAAGGCGATCCCGGTCCAGACAACGAGTACGGTTGGGGCGTGATCAACGCGTATGACGCCGTGGCCGCCGTATCGACACTTGGTCACTTGGTTGGTCAAGTCACGGACGGAACCGACGCTCTGCTTGGTGTTGCCGTGAGGCTCTCAAGCAGCAGCAATCGCGCTCTAACGGATGTGTCGGGCAATTACGATCTTGCATTGCCGCCGGGGAGCTACGATGTCGAATACGCCCTGGAGGGATATGGTGTGGTGACACGGACCGGGATCTTCGTGACGGAGCAGGCCACGACCACGTTAAATGTCGTGATGCCGGAGCTGTCCGTGGTCACATTTGTAGATGAGGATTTTGAGGGTGGGGCGGAGGGGTGGACACACGATTCTCCGGCCGGCTGGGTGGACGATTGGCACATCTCGGCAGAACGCGCGTTATCGGGCACACAATCTTACAAGTGTGGTGACACAGGAACCGGGACATACGCAAACCTCTGTGACGCCCGGCTGATATCGCCGGTGTTCGCTGACTTGCCCGCGAGCGCGAGTCTGAGTTTTGTGACGCAGATTGAATCGGAACTGTCGGGCGCTTATCCCGATTCTGCTTACGACGGAGGTCTGGTTGAACT
>CAZGVT010000174.1:4079-6854 GCA_964529255.1 uncultured Alphaproteobacteria bacterium
GCCCCGTGCCGGACGTCATCAAGCACACCGAATGGCTGGAGAAGGATTTCATCGCGACGGTGCAGCAGCGGGGGGCGGCGATCATCAAGGCGCGCGGCGCGTCGAGCGCAGCCAGCGCGGCGAACGCGGCGATTGACACGGTCCGCACGCTTGTGAATCCGACGCCCGACTACAATAAGCGATTCCGCTTTTTGCGCGGCAGCGGCCTGCCCTACAATGGTCCCGTAGCGGGCGCGCCGTGTTTGGCGGGAAGCATCACGACGTGGACGACCTATTCCGTGGATTTGTCGGCCTATGCAGACCAGAGCGTGCAGTTCAGATTCCGCTTCGGGAGTGACGCAGGGACGGGTCGAGAGGGATGGTATGTGGATGATATTCTCGGATTGGGCTTCGGCGGTCCGATTTCGGCTCCGCCCACTGAACTCACGATTCTTGTGAATACGACCGCAGGAACACTGGAATTCAGTTGGGTGGGACAGGCGCCGATGTATGAGGTCTTTTCGTCTTTTTCCCCGGATGGCCCGTTTGATACGCCGGTGGCCTCGACCACAAACCCGAGCCTCTCGATTCCGATTCCGGACGGTAGTACATGCTATTATCAGGTCGTGAGTGTTAACGGAGCTGCGGTGTCTGTGCCGTCGGCGGTTGTTACCCCGGTCATTCGCTAGCAAGAGGCATCTGAGGCCCGAGAGAAAACAGGGCGGGCGAGATTAGCTTTCCGCTGCATCCTGGCAACATTTTTAGACCCCCGTTCTTGCGGGGGTTCCTTGTTTTTCTTGACTTTGTGAATACAACTGCGAACCTCATTGCCGGCTGGGTTATCAAGACTAATTCTTCCAAGTTCCTCATTTTGCTTGCTCACGACGCATCATTGTTCTAAATTCATGCAGGGTCGCAAGCCCGAGAAATAATTTGATTGCTGGAAGAACCAAGCAAAGGAAGTATGCCATGAAGTTGTGGTCAAAAGTGTTGGCTTTGGTCTGGGTTTTGGCGTT
Source organism: uncultured Alphaproteobacteria bacterium (assembly GCA_964529255.1). Taxonomy (GTDB): domain Bacteria; phylum Electryoneota; class RPQS01; order RPQS01; family RPQS01; genus CAZVXJ01. The sequence goes on from CAZGVT010000174.1 coordinate 5,075, forward strand.
GGCCGCAGGTGCGGTGGCGGCGGAATTCAGCCCCGCGCTGGATGCGGAACTGGAAGGCGCGAAGTCAGGCGAATTTGTGAGCGCGATCGTGATTTTGGAGAGCCCGGTGGACATCCGCGCGCTCGACATGATGCTTCACGAGAAGAGCGCATCGTTGGCAGAGCGTCACCGTCAGGTGATCGAGGCGTTGAAGTACAACGCCGAGTCCACTCAACCGGCGTTTCGCGCGGAGTTGGACGATGCGAAGATGAAAGGGGATGTTGATGGCTACACGGCATACTGGATCGAAAATCTGTTTGTGATTTCCGCGAGGCGGGAGTTCATTGAATCCCTGCGTCCGCGCGGCGACGTGAAGTATGCAACGGAGAATTTTCGCGCGGAACTGATAGCTCCCGTTGCCTCGCAGGGTGGCCGCCCACAAGAAAGCTCACTGGACGGCGAATACGTTACGAGCGGACAGAACGCGATTGGCGCCACTCGTGTGAACCGAGAGCTTGGAATTACCGGGCAGGGAGTCCTGGTGGCGAATTGTGATACTGGTGTGGATGGCACTCACCCGGCCCTTGCGTCACGGTGGCGTGGTTTGACTGCTCCGTGGCAGGAGTGCTGGCGCGATCAGCTCGGAGGCGGGACCACATCTCCGACGGACGGGTATGGCCATGGCACGCATGTGATGGGGACGATCACAGGACGTGCGATAGCGGGAAACGACACTATCACGGTCGGTTCGGCTCCTCAGGCCCAGTGGATCGCCACAAATTCGATTAATCAGGGAGTCGGCAGTGCGTTTGACAATGATATTATAGACGACTACCAATGGTTTGCCGATCCGGATGGAAATCCTCTGACGCTTGATGACGTCCCCGATGTGATTCAAAATTCGTGGGGCGTGCACTATCTTTACCATCCCTATGCCCAGTGTTTTGATTACTGGAATACGGTTATCCTGAACTTCGAAGCCGCTGGTCCAGTCATCACGTGGTCGGCGGGAAATGAAGACGTGGATGGATTGAGGAGCCCGGCAATTTACTCGATCAACAACTATCAGATCTTCGCGGTTGCGGCGGTGGACGCAGCGAATAGTCCGGAGCCTTATCCTCTCGCGTACTTCTCGAGTCAAGGTCCAACGCCTTGCACGCCTGCCGTCCCTGATAACATTAAGCCGGATATTGCTGCACCTGGGGTAAACGTGTATTCTTCGGTGCCCGGAGGAGGATATGATTCGACGAGCTACTCGGGAACTTCGATGGCCGGACCGCACGTTGCAGGCGTGGTTGCACTGATGCGCGAGGCATGTCCGGATTGTGATCACATGACGATCAAAGACGCGATCATGAACACGGCGATTGACTATGGCACGGCGGGTGATGACAATCAGTTTGGCCACGGCTTCATCAATGCGTACGATGCAGTTGTGGCCGTTTCCAGTCTCGGACACCTCGTGGGGCAAGTTACGGACGGTGCGAATCCGCTGAACGGCGTGAAGGTGAAGATCACGAGCGGACCCAACTTTGTACTTACGAATGCCGGCGGAGCCTATGACTTGCCTCTGCCTGACGGCACGTACAGTGTTGAGTATTCGAAGTTCGGATACAACACAGTCACAGTCAATGGCCTTGTCATCACGACGGGCAACAACACGACGCAGAATGTCGTACTTTCCCTCGCGCCTCAGGGCACGGTTTCGGGAGTGGTGACGAGTTGCAACGGCGGTCCGGCTGTTGGCGCGACGGTGGAAGTCCTGAACGTGCCGGTTCCTTCGACGACGACAAACGGCAGC
>CAZGVT010000175.1:0-6818 GCA_964529255.1 uncultured Alphaproteobacteria bacterium
CTTGCCGACTGCATTTCGTTGCGCGTGATATTAGTCGGTTCGCCATGGAGGATAAAAATTCTTCCACGATCAGTCCGCCAACCCGGTTGATTGAGCACGCCGTACCGCTCGTTCGCCTCCGCTACCCGGGCGAAGTACTTTTCCGCGGCGTGTGGTTCGAGCGCATCACGGTTGCGCCAGAACTCCCGAAGGTATTCCTGCTTACCTTCCGGAGTAAGCCGACCGATGCGTTTGGCCTGCTCACGGGTCATCAGATACTTCATGAGCCGAAGCGCACTGTCTGCGTTGATGACTTCCAGAATACCGGGATCGCTCTGCAACATGCGAGCGGCGACCGATGACCCGATGTTGCCGCTCTCTGCCCCCTGAAAATCGCCCGGGCGATACGTCCAGAATTTCCTTCGAGCGGAGACGACCGAGGCAGACCGAAAGCTCTGGACTTCAATCTCAAGCAAATAGGTACCGGTTCTGAGCGTTGCCACCGGAAATCCGTCGGCTATCACGGCTTCCGCCGCGCGAGTCTTGTAGGCCTTGCGGATTTCAGGACGAGCGGGTCGAGAGTCCTCGCCGTGCAACACGCGCCGAATGACGACATAAGAATCCGGCAACGCCGGATCATAATCCAAACCATACGCTTCCGCGTAATAATACACCACCGGCATTTCGGCGCCGAAGAACCCCGATGCGTTTGAGAGTACCAGCACAGAACTCTTCGTATGACGTGTCGGCTCCGCATTAAATTCCAGTGCGCAGGCACTCTCAATGTCCGAGAGTTGAAGACGGCCGACTTGAAAGTCACGAGCCGTCACGTCTATCGAGCTGCGCTCGCGCATCTGTCCTGTCTGATCGAATACGCTCGCAGACGCGAGATACTTGCCCGGCGGCACAAAAAAGCGAAAAACCTGCGGGAAGAAAGTTCCACCGTTCTGCGCTCCCTCAGTCGTAGATGCCCATTCGCCGGAGAGCGTATCGTGCCACACTCTGCCGGAATCGCTCCGGAGTTCCAGACTGACCATGAACTCAACTCGCAGCGTGTCGCCGTGGCGCGTAACCAACGGTTCACGCTGGACAGCGGCGTAAACTTCGACAAAAGTTAGGCTGTCGTCGCCCCGAAAGGCGGCAAAGTCCAAGTCGATAATGTAACCCGCCAGTGCCGTTGCTCCCGGACAAAGTAGTAGTGCAATGCTCCAAATTCCCAGTATGCCCTTCACGGCCTCTTCCTTTCCTCAACTATTGGCCGGTTCGCGAGCCGCGCTGATCAACCGAACCGATACCAGTTTGCTCACTCCCTCCTCCTCCATCGTCACGCCGTACAGATTATCCGCAATCTCCATGGTTCGACGATTGTGCGTGACCAGAATGAACTGCGTATTTTCGCTATGCATGCGAATCACGCGATTAAACCGGTCAATGTTGCTGTCATCCAGCGGAGCATCCACCTCGTCAAAAACGCAAAACGGCGAAGGCTTCACCTGATACAGCGCAAATAATAGCGCGATAGCCGTCATTGTCTTTTCCCCTCCGGACATGAGCATCAGGCTCTTGAGACGCTTGCCGGATGGATTGGCCCAGAGAGTAATGTCTGCATCGAGCAGGTCCTGGCCAGTGAGAATCAAGTCCGCCTCACCATCCGGAAAGAACTCCTGGAACAATCGCTGAAAGTGCGCGCGTACCGCCTCAAATGTGTGAAGGAACTGCGCCTGCGCCGTCTCATTGATCCGGGCGATGGTCTCTTCAAGCGTGCGCTTGGCTTTCAAGAGATCCTCGCGCTGCGCGAGCATCTGATCGAGTCGCGCGTTCTCCTGATCGTATTCCTCGATGGCCACAAGATTCACCGGACCCAGCCGCTCGATTTTCTCACGCAGCTCGCGCACGGTTTCGAGAGTCACTTCAGCCGCTACAATTTCCGAATGCGTGGCGGCAAATTCAGGATCATCAAGGGTCAGTTCGTACTGATTTCGCGCGGAAGTCAGCAGTGCGTCAAGTTCGCCGGTCAGTCTCGCGATTTCCAATTCGACTCTTCGTTCGAAGGCCAAGTCCGAATCGTGCTCCTCGCGCAGGGACTTGAGGCGCTGATCCTGCTCTACCGTTCGTGCCCTGCACTCTTCCACCTGGTCGGAGGCAGTGTCGATCAACCGGGTAAGATGATCACGTTTCTTCCACAGTTCAAGCAGTTGCGTCTCCTGTGTGGCGAGCTGGCCGGTAACGGACAGAATTTCCTGCTCGGCGGCCGTCGCATTCTGAGCCGAGCGCTCGAGATTCTCATCGATTTCGGCAATGCTCAGCCCAATCTTGTCAAGTTCCAATTCCGTGAGTTCGAGCTTATGACGAGCCGCGTCGAGGGCCTTCTCACAGGCATGCAGCAGGTCCTTTCGCGCGCCGGCGGCTTTTCTGGCCTCATTCAGTTGGGCCGTCACGTCGCCGGCGATCGTCAGCGCGCCTTCCACCGCATGCTCCGCTTTCAGCACAAGTTCGCGAGTGAGCTTGGATTTCTGCTCGGTATCCGCAATCTCCTGCAAGAGACTTTTAAGGTGCATGGCAATCGAGGCTGATCGTTCGCTCAACGAATGCAATAGCGCTTCGGCGCGAACTCGCTCGTCGCGCAATGTCGCGGCGCGCGTCAGGAGTGCGTCCATTTGTCTCGTCAATTCGCCGAGGGTCTGCTCGCGGTCGGCAGATTCCACTCGCAGATGGCGGAGATTGGCCGCTTGCCGCTCCGAGTCGTGGAGGGCATCTGTTTTCCACGCGTTCAATTCTTGAATCTGGCGAGCGAGCCCCAAATCCACCGGAGTGGAAATGTCATCAGAGCCTGTGTGATAGACTCCATCCGGCCCAATCCACTGTCCGTCGAGGGATAAGAGAGTCTGCATGTGCTCTCTGGCCCATGCTCTGAGAGTAATTGCCGTGTCCCAGTCCGGAACCAGCACGACTCTGGACAACAGGCGGTTCATCAGCGCATGGGCGGAGGCGCTTTTTACGAGCGTGAGCGCGCGCCCAATCGCGCCCTGTGGCAATTCGATTTCCGAATCCGCCGGATGCGGGACTTCCTGCACCGAAACGAATGTGCATTGTCCGGCGTGTTCCCTGCGAAGCGTATCTGCGGCGGCGTGGATGGAATCGGTGGAATGCGCAAGCTGGTAGTAGGCAGCGGGGCCAAGGATTGACTGGAACGCGCGCCGATACGGCTCGTCCACTTCAAAACTGTCTCCCAACAGATCGAGGAGTCCTTCCACGGGATTTTCACGCAGCGTGCGATGGGCAATTTCCGCTCGCGGTCCCTGCTGCTCAAGAGTTCTGAACAAGTCCAACTTTGCTTCGGCGCTCTCGATCAAGGCGGCGAGCTTCCGGGAAGTTTCGACTGCCCGCTCATAGGCGACGGAGTCGGCTTCAATCTGTTGCCGAAGCTCTGCGTCTCGTCCTCGCAATTCCGAAATCTCGCCGTCAAGTTCGGATTCCGAGGCCGAGTAACCGGCGAGCTTATGTTGCAGGTCTTGCGTTTGCTCGCCTATACCCACGGTTTCCTGTGCGAGCAGATCTCTTCGGCCCTGCAGCGAAGCAAGCGTGGAAAGTATCCCGGCTTCCGATCTCTGCTGATCGGCCAGCTCCTTGCGTGCAGACGACATCCAGGCGTCGTGCTCCTGAACACGCATCTCAACTGTATGAAGCTTCTCCTGCTCCGCTTCAAACGCGGCCGACGCGTCGCGCACTTCAGACTCTCTCTCCGCACATTCCGCCTGCACCCGCGATTTGTCCACATCGATCTGAGAGCGGCGTTCAACGAGCATCTCCCGCTTACTGCTCAGCAAGATGTGTTCGCGCGATACGCGCTCAATCGTCTCACGGGACGCCTGCTCACGAGCCCGAGCCGCGGCGGAAAGACTCTCGATGGTCGAGATCTCCTGGACGACGCCACCGAGCGTGCGCCGCTGCTCCGCCGCATGCTGATCCGCTTCAAGTTCAGCGGTGCGAAGTTGGACCAGTCTTGCCTCTTCCGCGCGCAACATTGCCTTGATGGATTCGGAGGCTGCCTCGCTCTGCTGTGCAGCGCTGCGCAGCGGTTCGAGGTCTTCTCTCAGTTTTACGTATTGCCTGTACAGACTTGCAGTCTCCGCGCCCTTCAGTTGTGCCGCAAGCTCTGCATATTTTCGCGCGCGAATCGCCTGACGCTTCAAAGATGCGACATGTCGTTCTACTTCGGTAAGAATGTCGGCCAGCCGAACCAAGTCCTCCTCAGTCTGACGCAACTTTTGCAATGCCTGACGGCGACGGATCTTGTACTTCGCAACTCCTGCGGCCTCTTCGAACATCGCCCGCCGGCCATCGCCGTCCTCGCGGAGAATCTCCTCCACCATTTTCAGCTCGAGGATCGTGTAGAGATTCGGACCCATGCCGGAATCATGCAGCACGTCCGTGATGTCTTTCAGTCTGCACTCGTTGCCGTTCAGAAGATACTCGCTTGTGCCGTCGCGATACAGGCGTCTGGCGATCTCCACCTCGGAGTACGGCAGATTGAGGAAGCCGCGCTGATTGTCCAGCACGAGTTTCACTTCGGCCATGCCTACCGGCTTGCGATGCGCCGTTCCGTTGAAGATAACATTTTCCATCCGATCTCCCCGCAGGACGGATGAGCGCTGCTCACCGAGAACCCATCGCAATGCATCCACAACGTTGGATTTGCCGCAGCCGTTCGGACCGACGATTGCGGTGATTCCGGGCGCAAATGAAAGCACCGTCGGTTTGGCAAACGATTTAAATCCTGATATAGTTAGGGAGACAAGTTGCATTCTGAGAGTGGATTGGTGTAATTATTCCTGTTCGAGCTTTGTGCGCAACAACCGGCTGAGGACTGCCGGATCGGCCCTTCCGTTGCTTGCTTTGCGTGCTTCTGAAACAAAATGGCCCATCAAGTTCTTCTTGCCCGACCGATAGCGCTGCACTTCGTCGGGAAACTGCTCAAGCACTCGATTTACGATGGGGATCAGCGCATCTTCATCGGAGACTTGAGCCAATCCCTCGGCTTCGACAATCTTTTCCGGATCGCGCGCATCCGTCAACATGCGTTCGAGCAGCCGTTTGGCGCCACTCGTTGGGATGGTGCCGCGCGCGACGAGAATCGTCACGCCGGCGAAGCGAGCAGGACTGACTTTCTCCGCAAATGCGGGCAGAGACCATGATCGGTCAGTCATGATTCCGGAACTCTGAGTGGCGAACACACTCCCGGCGATCTTCGGATCGGCTCCGCATCGAATCGCTTCACCGATGTACTGAGTTCCGCCCTCCTGAAGCATCATGTACTGTATCTGCTCCGAGTTCCAGCCATACTCGCTTGCGTACTCCCGGCGGATCTCCCGCGGAAGTTTGGGGAGTGAGCGGCGCCCGGCGGCAATCTCCTCTTCAGTGATGAGCAGCGGCACAAGATCAGGCTCGGGAAAGTAGCGATAATCATCCGAGCCTTCCTTTCGCCGCATGACACGGATTTCCTGAAGGTCATCATCCCAAAGCAGCGTGGAGCGAACGACTTTTCCGCCGGACTCGTAGGCCGCAATCTGATTCGAACTCTCAGTCTTCAGTGCGCGCTCAATGGACCGAATTGAGTTAAGATTCTTGATCTCCGTGCGTTCGTTAAAATCCGAATGTCCGAATTGCCGCACCGACACATTGGCATCGCAACGCAGCGAGCCCTGCTCCATGTTTCCATCACATACTCCGATAAAGCGAAGTAATTCCCGAATCGCCGTCACATACGACGCGGCTTCTTCAGGAGATCGCAATTCCGGCTCCGAGACGATCTCAATCAGCGGCACACCGCAACGATTCATGTCCACAATTGTTCGGCCATCGGGCAGGTGAGTCGACTTTCCGGCGTCTTCCTCGATGTGTGCACGCGTGATACCGATCTGCCTTGACCCGCCGGCCACGTCAATTTCAAGCGTCCCGCCCGTGCAAAACGGAAAGTGAAATTGCGAAATCTGGTAACCCTTCGGAAGATCAGGGTAGAAGTAGTTCTTGCGATCGAATTGTGAGCGGTGGTTTATCTTCGAGTCCAACGCAAGAGCGAGATGCAGGGCCTTGTCGACGACCGCCCGTGATAACACCGGGAGCGCGCCGGGCATTCCCAGGCACACCGGACACGTCAGCGTATTGGGCGGAGCGCCATAACGATTAGGACAGCGGCAAAACGCCTTGGTCTGAGTATTAAGCTGGGCGTGAATCTCAAGGCCAATGATCACTTCCCACTTCATGCCGCGACCGCACCTGATTCAAACGGAACCAGAGATTCAATCTCGGCGCCGAGACGGAGAATCAACTCTTCGGCGAAATGCGGTCCCATGAGCTGCAATCCAATCGGCAGTGAATTGCTGTCCCGGCCGACGGGCACGTTGACCGCCGGAATTCCAACCAGATTAGCCGGCACGGTGAGAATGTCCGAAAGATACATGGCGAGCGGATCGCTGACACGTTCGCCGATCCTGAAGGCCGTGGTCGGACTCGTCGGAGCAAGCATCACATCGACGGACTCAAACTCGCGCATGAACTCATCATGAATCTGCCTGCGCACCTGCTGCGCCTTGCGATAGTAGGCATCGTAGTAGCCGGCTGAGAGTACATAGCTTCCCATCATGATGCGGCGCCGCACTTCTTCGCCGAATCCTTCCGAACGAGTCAGTTCATAGAGATCGAGCATCGAGCTGCCACCTTCATGGCGATAGCCGTACCGCACGCCGTCAAAGCGCGCCAGATTGCTGCTCGCCTCCGCAGTCGCGACAATATAGTATACCGGGATCGCGTACTTTGAGTGGGGCAGTGAAATCTCGATC
>CAZGVT010000176.1:0-6814 GCA_964529255.1 uncultured Alphaproteobacteria bacterium
GGCGATCACTTTACTCATCGAATCTGTCATCGTATCGGCATAAAAAATGACCCGCCCGCGAACGTGTCGCGCCGCCCGTCCGGCAATCTGCATCAGACTGCGATGGCTGCGCAAAAATCCCTCTTTGTCGGCGTCAAGAATTGCCACCAGTGACACTTCGGGCAGGTCGAGTCCTTCTCTTAACAAGTTAATTCCGACCAGGACATCAAATTGTGCCAGCCGCAGCTCACGCAAAATCTCGATCCGGTCCAGCGCCTCAATCTCACTGTGGAGATAGCGAACCCGAATATTCAAATTCTTGAGATACTCCGTCAAGTCCTCGGACATCCGTTTTGTCAGCGTCAGCACCAGTGCGCGCTCGCCACGCTCGATCACTGTTCTTAGTTCGCCGATCAGATCGTCAATCTGCCCTTTTACCGGACGGACGCTGATCTCCGGATCCATCAACCCCGTCGGTCGAATAATCTGCTCCACAAGTATACCCTGACTCTTCTCCATTTCATATTCGCCCGGCGTCGCGCTGACGAAAATTCCCTGGCCCACCTTGCGCTCCCATTCTTCAAAGAGCATGGGCCGATTATCGAGCGCCGAAGGCAGGCGGAATCCATACTCGACAAGCACCTCCTTGCGATTGCGGTCCCCGCGGTACATCGCGCGAATTTGCGGAACGCTAACGTGAGACTCGTCGACGATGAGAAGATAGTCCTCCGGGAAATAATCGAAGAGCGTGTCCGGCCGTTCGCCCGGTTTGCGGCTCGAAAGATGGCGAGAATAGTTCTCAATCCCCTTGCAATAACCCACTTCCCGCATCATTTCCAGATCGAATCTCGTTCTCTGTTCAATGCGCTGCGCTTCAAGCAATTTGTTTCGCGACCGCAAGTCGATAAGTTGCTCTTCGAGTTCCGCCGCAATCGCCTCCATTGCGCGCTTCAGATTCGGCTCTGAGGTGACGAAGTGCTTGGCCGGATAGAGCACGATCGACTCGGGAGCGTCGATCACTTCACCCGTGAGGATCTTGATATGCGAAATCTTCTCCACCACGTCACCGAAGAACTCAATGCGAAAGGCGGTTTCCTCATAGGCGGGGTGAATCTCAATGACGTCGCCGCGAACGCGAAACGTGCCGCGCGGGAAGTCGAAGTCATTCCGTGTGTAATGCATGTCGATCAGCCGGCCCAGCATCGCGCGCCGGTCGGTCTCTTCTCCAACCTGCACAAACAACAGAAGTTCCTTGTAGTCCTTGGGTGAACCAAGTCCGTAGATCGATGAGACCGAAGCGACAATGATCACATCCCGCCTTTGCATGAGCGACGCAGTCGCCCGCAATCTCAGCCGGTCGATCTCCTCATTGACCTCAGTTTCCTTCTCAATATACACATCCGTCGACGGAACATACGCCTCGGGCTGGTAAAAGTCGTAGTAGGAGATGAAATACTCGACCGCGTTTTTCGGAAAAAACCCCCGGAATTCGCCGAACAGTTGTGCCGCGAGAGTTTTGTTGTGAGACATGATCAGAGTCGGCCGCTGGAGCTCCGCAATCACATTGGCCACCGTGAAAGTCTTGCCTGACCCGGTAACTCCGAGAAGCGTCTGCCACTGCCGACCCTCCCGAATGCCGGAGACCAACTCGCCGATTGCCCGACTCTGGTCTCCCTGCGGGGCGAGGTCCGTGATGAGTTCGAACTGTCTCATGTCAACCTCAAATTTAAGGGTTCCTGCCAGAATTGCAAGCGCTTTGGCAGACTTGTAATCCGTCTAAGTTATTAATAATACTTAGTTAATAGAATATGCGAGGGGCGGACTCGTGCTAATTCGCCTGAATCCACTGCTTGATTTTTCCAACCGGAATTGCTATATTGCAGAGTTAAATAAATCAATTGGATAGTCCGGAGCACGCGGCGACATGATGAATCAAATGCGAGAAAACATGCCCCTGATCATGTGGATCCTGGTGGCTGCCTTTCTCGGAACTATTATCTTCTCCTGGGGTATGGGCGGGTTTACGTCCAGCTCGCAGCTGGACGGTGTCATCGGCAAAGTCGGTGAAAAGGAAATTCTCTATGAGCAATATAACCGCGTCGTACAGGATCGGATTGCTCAGGAACGGCAGAAAGACAGCACGGCTACAATCGACGATGCCAAGAACCGCGCCATCCGCAAACAAGACACGGATGAACTGGTTCGGACACAGTTGATGGCCGCTTATCGGGAGAAGTTCGGACTCGTCACCAGCGATGAAGAAGTTGCCTGGCAAGTGCGAAATAATCCGCCGCAATGGCTGCGGACCAATCCGAACTTCCAAACCGAGGGCCAGTTCGACAAGAGTAAGTGGGACGGCTTCCTCAAAAGCAATGACCCGCAAGCCGCACAGGCGCTGGTTTCCATCGAAGCGGACTATCGCGAAAGCATCGGCAATCAGAAAGTTATCGATCGCGTCATCGCTCCAACTTTCGTTTCGCCCACCGAAGTCTGGGATGAATACGTGGCAACGACACGAAAGTTCCAGGCGATGGCGGTTTCCTTTCCAACAAAAAATTTTCAAGTCGACTCTGCTTCCATAACCTCTTCACAAATCGAAGAGTATTATCAGAAAAACAAGCCGGACTTTCAGCGAAAGGAAAAGCGGAAGCTGCAGTACGTCGTCATTCCGGTGAAGATGTCCAACGAAGACACGTTGCAGATTCTGGAAGTGGCGAACGAGGCTCTGAGTCGAGCGCAGGCCGGGGAAGACTTCGCCGCCCTCGCGAAAGAGTATTCCGAAGACGTCGGCTCGGCGGCGCTTGGCGGAGACCTCGGCTACTTCACAACGGGCAGAATGGTCAAGGAGTTTGATTCCACGGCCTTCAATACAGATCCCGGTAAAGTAGTCGGCCCGATCAGCACGCGATTCGGAGCACACATCATCAAGGTTGTTGATCGACAGAAGCACGCAGACGCCGACTCCGTCAGGGCCAGTCACATCCTTGTCAAGTGGAAGGTCGGTCAGGATACGGAAGACCGTGCGGCGCAAAAGGCGAAGGATATCTCCGATGCGGCCAAGACGGACGGCTTCGCGAATGCCGCAGCCCGATCCTCCCTCGAAATCAAGGAAACGGATTTCTTTCAGGACAATCCGACCGGCAGCATTCCCGGCATCGGCACATTGGTGCCCGCGGTGGACTGGACTTTTGCCGCAAAAGAGGGGCAGTCCAGCTATGTCTATCGCACGAAAGTCCGAGGCGAGGATGCCTACGTTGTGCTTTCGCTGAAAGAAATCCAACCGGCAGGCGTGACGCCACTTGCCGAAGTTGAATCCCAGATACGCGGTACGTTGATCAAGAAGAAGCAGGAGGAATCCGCCCTCGAAGCCGCAAAGAAGTTTCGCGCGCGCGTGCGAACAGCCGAGGAATTCGTGTCGGCCGCTGCGCATGACAGCCTGAAGATTGATACCACGGCGGAGCATCTCCAGCGAGACTTCCTGCGTGTGTTCGGATCCGACGAAGAGATTGGTCGCTACATGTTCACCTTGAGTCCCGGACAAGTCTCTGAACCTCTCGCAAACGCCAGAGGGGGCTATATCGCTGTGCTCTTGTCCAAGACCGGAGCCGATTCGGCCGGATTTGTGGCAAAGCAAAAGGAAATCGCAGACCGGCTTCGTCAGACCAAACAGAACGGTGTCTGGGCCGAGTGGCTCGCTCTTGCCGAGAAACAGGTCGGCGTCGTGGACAATCGTCACCTCTACTTTACCGACTACTAAGTTTGGTTTTCGCCCGCTGATTCAGGCGCCCGAACGCGGCATCGGTCTGTCCCGAGCCGCGTTCTTGCTCGTTCCTCTCCAATCCCAATATGACTGAACCCTCTTCCCGCTACCAAGTCAACTTGCTTGACTTCCTTGCCTTTCTCATCCGCTGGCGGAAATTCCTGCTGACTTCAGTGCTGCTGGTCTCCGTGGTTGTCGGAGTGATCTCGTATCTGGTGACCCCTCGCTTTGCAAGTGTCGCTGTCATTCGATCTCAAGAGTCCGGCGGTCGCGGTGGAATCGGATCGCTGATCGCGTCAAAGCTCGGAAATCTCGGCGGGCTGGCCGGATTCGTCGCGGGCGGAGGCGAGACGTCCGGAGAGGTTCTGATTTCCGTTTTGAAAAGTCGATGGATGAGCGATCGCGCAATCGAGGCGTTTGACTTGAGACATGTGTACAAAATGGAAAAGGCTAGCCCTGAAGAGCTTGTAAAGGCATTTCTATCCCGCACCGACTACGACCTCGACGAAAAATCTACAAATGTAATTGTGCAGGTTGAGGATGAGGATCCTAAGCGCGCCAAGGCCATGGCTGAGTACATCATTGAAGAACTCGACAAACGAAACCAGGAACTCAAGAACATCGCGGCGAAGCGCGAGCGCGAATTCTCCGGACAGCGATTGGATGCTGAAAAGATGCGATTGCAGCAACTTGAAGATAGCTTGGCAACTTTCCAGTTAGCAACTGGGGTGCTCAATATCGAAGAGCAGATGAGAGCGACGATCCAGGCCTACGCCACTCTGGAAGCCACCCGGCTTGCTACGCAGTCGGAATTGGAAATCAAGAGCCAGATTCTGGGACCGGGAAATCCTGAATCGGCTTATCTACGGATCAAACTCTCCGGTATTGACTCCAGCAAGCAAGCGTTGGTCACCTCCAAACGGTCTGGAACCTCCGACTTCCTGCTTTCGCTCAGTGATGTTCCTTCCGATGGGCTGACATACTTGAGACTAGTGCGCGACATAGAAACTCAGCAGCTTCTCGTGGCCTACCTACTTCAGCAACATGAACAGGCCAAAGTCGAAGAACTTAGAAACACTCCGACCATCGTTCGGCTGGATCCACCGACAGAGCCAACAAAACGATCCTGGCCGCGACGGAGCATGATGGTCGCAGTTGCATTCGCAGCAACTTTTGTGCTCGCTGTTGCCCTTGCCTCTATGCTGGAGATGATTGCTAACGCCAACCATGATCCTCGGCATCGGCATCATGAATCGCTGCGTCGAGTTGCAGAGGCCTGGCGGTCAGAGTCGAAGAAAGAGACCACGTGATTTCTGGTGGCGAAATGAGACTGCCCGCTCCGGAAGGTTCCCACCGTCAAGGCATGATTGGAGCAGTTCTGGCGGTCCTCATCATTGTCGCCTATCTTGCTTGGTTGTATTGGGGAAGAACTAAGTTGGTTGCCGCTGGATTGGCCCTGTTGGTCGCCGGGCTCAGTGTGCTTCAATGGCCGTCCATTGCGCTTTTTGTTCCTCTCTTCGGGATTACTGCCGACTTGCCGTCATTGCTGCCGCACTCAACGTCGCTTTTCTATTTGCTCGGATTGGTTGTCGCGCTTGGAAGCAAGTTGCTGTCCGGCAATATTCGATTTGTCATTCCACCCTTCCTGCGGTGGCAGCTCGTGCTGATGGGTTGGCTTGCTTTTACATGGCTTTGGTCGGGTGCGCCGTTCTATCGGACGATCTACCTTGCCGCATTGTCATTTCCGTTGATGATCGCGCTGCCGCAGCTAATCCGTGATCGCCGGTCTCTCGAGGTTGTAGTATGGGCAATTGGATTAGGTGTATTGTTCACAACGATATCCTCTGTCGTGGGTGCTCTTGAGTTCTTCCGTACAGGAATCGCAATTGCCGCTGTCGAGTCGGGTCGCGCGTCCGAAACTTTTCGCTTCTATGGGCATTGGGGCGGACCCAATACGCTCGCCCACACACTGATGCCACTGATTCCGTTCATCTTCCCGCTCATGCGAAGGGATGATACAAAGTATAGGCGAGTCTTCTTTCTGACGGTCCTGCTTGGCGCAGTCGCATCAATTTCACTCACGTTGAGTCGAGCTGCCATTCTAGGTCTTGTCGCCGGTCTTGTCATCACCATCTGGTTTTCTCAGCGGCGTGTTTTGTTGGGCGGAGTGTTGCTTACAGTGGCGACGACTGCCATGCTGTTACTCCCCGTGGATCTCTTCAGTCGTGTTGAAGCTTTGTTCGCTCGTCAGTCAGATGCCTCCGTGAACGCGAGATATGTACACGTCGTTGGAGGCATTAAGATGATTGAATCCGGCTTCCCGATCGGCTTGGGGTATGGTTCTTATCCAATCGAGCAGAAGGACTACATTCCGCACACTTATGAAGTATATCACGTCCACAATACTGCGCTACAATTATTGACGGACGGAGGCCTTCCGGCATTTCTATTGTTTGCAGGCGCAATGCTGTCCCTAGTTCATCACCTGAAAAGACTCCCACAGATTGGTTCCCGATTTGACTTCATTCATCAGTATCGCTATGCCTGCATTGGAGCGTTTGTGAGCATGTTAGTCGCCTTGCCGTTTGAGGTGATGACTTTCTACCCTGCTTACTGTATTAGTTGGACGCTAATCTCGCTGTACCCTGTACTGTGCGATGCCGAGCAAGTAGCGTCTGTAAGTGGTCCGGCGTGACAAGGCAGTCGGATCCGCATGTGGAAAATACTCCTGCCCCGACTGGCTCTGCTGATTCTGGACTGCCTGCTCATAGAAGCAGCATTTTACGGCACATATTTGTGGAGATTTCAATCCGGTCAGTTCACAAATCCCGTCGGATTCAGTGCAAGCGAGTTGTTCACTCCCAGCCTGGTCGTGTTGGTCTACTGGGTCTTCGTTCTGACTTGGTTCGGCCTCTATCGGTTTGACCCGCTCCGACCTCGTTCGCTGATCGTCCGAGACGCTACGGCAGCGATCTTTGTCGGCGCCCTGGTTCTATTCATGCTCACGTTCAGTCCGGAAGATCCCTTGCCACGCACGAGGATTCCTTCGAGATGGCGCGCCGCACCGCTGCCCGT
>CAZGVT010000177.1:0-6804 GCA_964529255.1 uncultured Alphaproteobacteria bacterium
GAGAAACCGACCGAACCGGTTGTGCTCGTGGCTCATGATCTCTCACCGACCGACACGCTCCACGTCGACCGGCATCTCATCGAGGCCATTGCGGCAGATACCGGAGGGCTGACCTCACACACCGCAATCCTCGCGCGCTCGCTGGATATTCCCGCGGTGGTCGGAGTCGGCGATCTTTCGCAGCGCATTCAATCCGGTGACAAAGTCATTTTGAACGGAAACTCCGGAAAAGTGATTGTGCATCCGCAAGAGAACACGATCAGCGAGTATCGCGCAAAGCAGCAGCGCTACCGGAAGTTCATGAGTTCCCTCGAGAACTTGCGGGAGTTGCCGGCCGTGACAACCGATGGCCACGAGATTCAAGTCTGGGGGAACATCGAATTACCCTATGAAGCCGAGGCCGTGCTTAGCCACGGGGGAACGGGAGTCGGGCTGTTCCGCAGCGAGTTTCTATTTCTCACGCGCGACACCGTCCCCACCGAGGAAGAGCAATTCGACACGTATGATCGGGCCGCGGAGATTCTCGCCCCTCACCCGCTCGTGATTCGGACCTTTGACCTTGGCGGCGACAAACTGCACGGCTCGATCAACCTTAAGGACGAGAAGAACCCGTTCCTTGGCTATCGCGCGATCCGCGTGTCCCTGTCGCGGCGGGACTTGTTCCGTGCGCAACTGAGAGCGATTCTGCGCGCGTCAAGTCGCGGGAACGTGCGAATAATGTTTCCGTTCATTTCCGGTGTGGAAGAGCTGCGGGATGCGAAGAACGTGCTTGCCGAGGCGGCTGCCGAACTTGAGCGGCTGAGAATTCCCCACGATTCGCGGATCAAAGTCGGTATTATGGTCGAGATTCCGTCCGCCGCCGTAATCGCCGACAAACTCGCCGATGAGTGCGATTTCTTCTCTATCGGAACCAATGATCTCATTCAGTACACGGTGGCCGCGGATCGAGGGAATGAAACGGTCAGCGGCTACTACCGGACGTTTCATCCGAGTATCATCCGGCTGATTCAAATGACGGTGAGGGCGGCTCATGAGGCGCACAAACCGGTGGCTATCTGTGGAGAAATGGGCGGCAATCTTGTCGCGGTTCCGCTCCTTGTCGGACTTGGTATCGATGAAATCTCAGCCAACTCACCGTCGCTGCCGGAAATCAAAAAAACTGTCCGCACTTTGTCGATGGCGGATTGCAGAAAAATTGCCACCCGCGCAATTCGCATGGACACGGCGGCCGACATCCAGCAGTATTTGACATCGGAACTGAAAGCCAGACTCGCTGATCTGCCGATCTGGTTTACTTAGGCCTCGATCTGTCGCCGATACGAATTCTCCCTGGCGAAAACTCTCTCATCTACATTTCAAGTGGCAAAACCTATAAACATCTCCTCTGATCGGCTGAAGTCCCTCGACCCGCATGACATGCTCGCGAAGACACTCGAACTTCCAAAGCAGATTGAACGCGGACTTGAGCTTGGGAAATCATTCAGCCGGGATTTCTCACTTACAAGACCGGATACCGTGGACTGGATCGGACTGGGAGGCAGTGCGGTGGCCGGGGACTTGATCACAGCTTTTGGCTTTCACCCCCCCCTGGTGGATATCCGCATTACGGTCAGACGCAGCACGGGCGCATTCACCGATCCTTTGCTCGTGAGCAGCTATTCCGGGAACACGATCGAAACTCTCACCGCCTTTGAGCAGGTCCCGCCGCAACGCATCTGGTTCAGCATGTCGAGCGGAGGCCGTCTCGAAGAGCTTGCGAAAAATGCTAAAGTGCCGCACTTGAAACTCCCCGGGGGTTACCCGCCGAGAGCGGCGCTCGGCTACGGACTCGGTGCGGTCATCTCAATACTCGCGGAAACTCACGGCTTCGACGGAGCGCGGCCGATGCAATTGAATTGGAACGCATTAACCGAGCTTGCGGACTCGTACAAATCCATGTCACTGGATGAAAACCCGGCCCTCATGCTGGCGCGAAGCATGATCGACCACACCGTGGTCGTCTATGCGGTCGATTCTACATTCAGTGGGCCGCTCGCTTTCAGATTCAGAACTCAGTTAGCCGAGAACGCCAAAGTGTGGAGTCATGTCGCGGAACTTCCCGAGATGGCGCACAACGAGATCGAGTCCTGGCCATTCCTGCGAGAATTGTTGCCACCGCCGCTGGTGATCTTCCTCGGCAGTTGGTCGGGTCAACGCCGGCTTCCAGATCCGCGCCCGTCGGCGATGGCGGTGCTGAACAGACTTGGCATCGATTCGGTGATGGTGGATCCCGTTGAATTGTGGCCTCAACAGAGTCGCTTCGAAGCCGGCGTCCGAACGCTGTTGTTTCTGGACACCGTATCAATCTGGTTGGCGGTCTTGCGGGCAGTCGATCCATTTGATATTCCTATAATTACAGAAGTCAAAGCCCGAGCTTGCGCGAGTTGACTTACGCGTTGGAATTTCTTATCTTACTTTTCTTTAGAGTTTGACGTGACACCCGCCCTTACCGGCTGCAGATATTGAAGGCCATCATACCCGTAGCTGGAGCTGGCTCCCGGCTTCGCCCGCACACTTTTACGCTCCCAAAAGTCCTGCTCAATGTGGCTGGCAAGCCTATTCTCGGGCACATTCTCGATCATCTAAAATCCTCCGGTGTAACTCGAACGACTCTCGTCGTCGGGCAAATGGCCGACCTTGTTGAGTCGTATGTTCGTTCAAACTACAAGCTGCCCGCCGAATTCGTTGTGCAGGCAGAACCACGCGGGTTGGCTCACGCGGTTTCGCTCGGACTCAACACGGACGATCGCGAGGTACTCGTCATCCTTGGCGATACGATTTTTGAAATCGATCTCGCGGCCGTGATGGCCAACCGCTCTTGCTCTGCAATCGGTGTCAAGGAAGTAGAAGATCCGCGCAGATTCGGGGTTGTCGAGACCGAGAACGGCCGGGCCACGAGGCTTGTGGAGAAACCTGACTATCCCAAGTCGAACCTCGTGCTTGTCGGGATCTATCTGATCCGCAACGCGCAGGTGTTGCGTGAGTGCATTCAGGTTCTCTTCGAGCGACAACTCACGACACGCGGGGAATTTCAGCTTACCGACGCGCTGCAACTGATGATTGAACGCGGCGAAGAAATTCATACTTTCCCGGTCTCCGAATGGTATGACTGCGGCAA
The DNA here is from genome assembly GCA_964529255.1 of uncultured Alphaproteobacteria bacterium. Lineage (GTDB taxonomy): Bacteria > Electryoneota > RPQS01 > RPQS01 > RPQS01 > CAZVXJ01. The sequence goes on from CAZGVT010000177.1 coordinate 3,158, forward strand.
GCCGGAGACTTTGTTGGCCACGAACCGCCATCTGTTGGACGTGAATCCCGCCAATCATTTTGAACGCCCGGAGGGTACCGTGATCGTTCCGCCGGTCTACGTTCATCCGGAGGCGAAACTCGAACGCTCCATCATCGGCCCGTATGCGACCATTGGCAAGCATGCCACCGTCCGCGATGCCATGGTGCGTGACAGCATTCTCGGCGAGGATTCGCATGTCGAAAATGCGCTCGTCGAGTCATCGCTCGTCGGAAACAACTCTTCAATCGTCGGCCGATTTATGCGGTATAACCTCGGCGACTCCAGCGAGATTCTCGCTGCCGAAGCGATTTCAAATTAGGATGCAGCGTGAGAACCGGACTGCATCGGTCTTTAAGCTGAACATACTTACTTTTCGAGGGCAATGAGCGAATTTGTTTTTTCGAGTGAATCGGTCACAGAAGGCCATCCCGATAAAATCGCGGACCAGGTTTCCGACGCGATGCTCGATGCCGTGTTGCGCGAAGATCCCATGGGCCGGGTGGCCTGCGAGACCTTTGTCACCACCGGCCTTGTTTTAGTTGGCGGGGAAATCACCACCACAACCTACGTGGACGTGCCCGCGCTGGTGCGGGGAGTGGTTAAGAGCATCGGCTATACCGATGCCGCGTACGGATTCGACTATGAAACTTGCGCCGTGGTAACCACCATCGACCGGCAAAGCCCGGACATTGCCATGGGCGTGGACCGCGACGGAGCCGGTGATCAGGGAATGATGTTTGGCTATGCCTGTAACCAGACTCAGGAACTGATGCCGCTGCCGATCGTGCTCGCTCACAAATTGACGCGCAGGCTCTCGGAAGTGCGGAAGAGCGGCGCGCTACCCTACCTGCGGCCGGACGGTAAGTCGCAAGTCTCTATTCGCTATGAAAACGGCAAACCCAAGGCCGTGGAGACGATTGTCGTTTCAGCGCAGCATGACGAGAAGATTACTCATCCGGAAATCGAGAACGACATTCGTCGCATGGTCATCGCACACGCGATTCCGGCAGAGTTGCTTACGAAAGATGCTCGATTGTATGTCAATCCGACGGGCAGATTCGTGATCGGCGGACCGCAGGGGGACGCCGGACTCACCGGACGCAAGATTATCGTCGATACCTACGGAGGATGGGTTCCCCACGGCGGTGGCGCATTCTCCGGCAAGGACCCGACCAAGGTTGACCGCAGCGCCGCCTATGCCGCGCGGTGGGTGGCGAAAAACATCGTTGCCGCCGGGTTGGCAAGTGAGTGTGAGATTCAAGTTGCTTACGCAATCGGCGTCGCCGAGCCGGTATCGCTGAAGGTGTCGACCCACGGCACCGGAAAGGCCACGGATGCCGAGATCGAGAAAAAAGTGCGCAAGGTTTTCGACCTCACGCCGAAAGGAATCATCAAGTCACTGAATTTGCGCCGGGCGATTTATCGTGAGACTGCGGCGTATGGACATTTCGGCCGCGACGGAGAGGGATTTAGCTGGGAAAAGACGAATAAAGTTGAGGAATTGGCATGAGCAACGCCACGGCCGAACGAACGAAAGCGAAGTCCGCTTCGTCTACGAAACGAGAGTATCACGTCGCCGAGCTTGGACTCGCTGCACAGGGGAAGAGTCGAATCCTCTGGGCGGATCGGGACATGCCGGTGCTGACCAAAATCCGCGAGCGATTCGAAAAGGAAAAACCGCTGAAGGGAAAAAGGATGTCCGCGTGCTTGCACGTCACGGCGGAGACGGCGAATTTGATGCGCACGTTGCAGGCTGGCGGAGCGGATATGGTGCTCTGCGCATCGAATCCGCTGTCGACCCAGGATGACGTGGCCGCGTCGCTCGTGCAGGATTTCGGGATTCGCGTTTACTCCATCAAGGGAGAGGACCGTGATACCTATTACAGCCATCTTGATTCGGCAATGCGCTTTCAGCCGTCAATTACCATGGATGACGGCGCCGATCTGGTTCACGGACTTCATACGACCCACAAGGCTTATGCCGAGGGAATCATTGCGTCGCTGGAAGAGACAACGACCGGGGTCATTCGTCTGCGCGCGCTCGATCGCGACGGTCAACTTCTGTTCCCCGTGTTTGCCGTCAACGACGCCGAGACCAAGCACTTATTCGACAACCGCTATGGCACCGGGCAATCTACGCTCGACGGCATCATCCGCGCGACAGATATGTTGATTGCCGGCCGCACGGTGGTCGTTGCCGGGTACGGTATGTGCGGCAAGGGATTTGCCTCCCGCGCAAGGGGTCACGGCGCGCACGTTGTCGTAACTGAGATTAATCCGGTCCGCGCGCTCGAAGCCAAGATGGAAGGCTACGAGGTCATGCCGATGGCACAGGCCGCGCAAATCGGTGACGTGTTCTGTACCGTTACCGGTAACATGCACGTGATTCGACCCGAGCATTTCAGCAAGATGAAAGACGGCGCAGTCGTCTGCAACAGCGGGCACTTCGACGTGGAACTCGATCTGAAGGGGCTGGCCAAAATGGCCAAAAAGGTCGAGAAGAATGTGGTACAATTCGTGGATCGTTACTCCTTGCCCAGCGGACGGCGTGTCCTTGTCATTGGAGAAGGCCGCCTGGTTAATCTTGCGGCGGCTCACGGCCACCCGGCTTCGGTCATGGACATGAGCTTTGCTACGCAGGCGCTTACGACGGAATACGCCATCAAACAGTCGAAGAAGCTGAAGGTGACCGTACATGATGTCCCCCGGAAAATCGAGGAGTGGATTGCCACCGCCAAGCTCGCCACTATGGGCAGCAAGATGGATAAGCTCACGGCAGAGCAGAGAGAGTATCTCTCGTCCTGGAACCTTGGCACGTGATAATCCTGCCATGACGGAGAGCATGCCCGCTGAGCACTGGAAACTTGGATGAAATCGTACACTCGCAAAAAGGACGGAAGCTCTTCCGTTCTTTTTGCACTCTTGGGAGAGGCTGATTTGATGTTCAGGTGTATTCTGTACTCACTCGCGCTAGTGACACCGCTGGTTTGGATCTCCTGTTCCATCCCGGAAATGCCCGGAAAGGTAGAATGGGACTTGCATGCGACGGTTCCGTTCAGCGCGCGCACCTATTACCTCTCGGATCTCGTCGATTCGCCCTCGACAATTCATGAGCGCGGCTGGGGCATCGGGATGGACGTCGACAGTGTCTTATTCTTTACGGCATTGGACTCCATCGAAACCACGCTTCAGGACTCTCTGCGACTGGATCCGTATTCCAGAACGATTGAACGGCCAATCGACGCGATCTATCTTCCGGTTGAAGACACCATGGTCGCCGATCTTTCGCTGCTTGTGCTCAATCCCGACTTGGCAGCTCTGCACGGGCAGACTCTGCCGAATCTTGAGCCTCACTCCCTTGCCGGCCAATTCTTAGTCTCCTTCGGCGAAGGAGTGGACAGCTTTGAGGTGGACAGCGGCAGCATTACGTTTCGCATCGAGAACGAGTTCGCTTATGACGTCGAAGCGTTATCGTTGACGGCGCACAATCACCGGGGTCAATCCCGAATGCTCGCGGAAGATATTTCTATTCCAGCACGAGCATCCGTCGCCGTTTCGGCGAGTATCGACGGACTGACTTCTGCAAGCACGTTGGATGTGGAGTTGACGGCGACCGGTGTCGGAGG
>CAZGVT010000178.1:0-5204 GCA_964529255.1 uncultured Alphaproteobacteria bacterium
ATGATGAGCGTGGAGAGAATGTTGAAAGCTGCGACGATGATGACGAGCGAAAGAATGATCGTCCACATCCACTTTTCGATTTTCATCCACGAGAACAGCGTCTTGCGCAGCTCGAACCACGTCTGGACGTACACGGGATCGGCGAATTTGTCTTCGAGGGAGATCTTCACTTGATCGGCGAGCCAGAGGTCGTCGAGTTTGAGTTCGAGACCGTCCACGCGTTCACCGCGCAGAAACAGCTTTTGTGCTTCGGCAAGATCAACATAGGCGAGTACGTCGTCGAACTCGAACAGGCCGGTTTGGAAGAGGCCGGTGACGACGAACTGCTTCACGACCGGTGCGGAGAAGCCGGAGGTCATGCCGGCGGGGGAAAAGACGACGACGGTATCGCCGACGCGCGCGTCAATCCGCTCTGCAAGAAATTTTCCTACGACGATGCCGGGCAAGCCATCGCGAGCGAATTTCAGCTCTCCGGTGGTGATATGTTGCGGCAGATCGCTGACTGTGGCGAGCGAGGTTGCGTCCACGCCGCGAAAGACGGCGCCTTCGGAGTTGGAGCCGCGTCGCAGCATTCCCTTCTCGAAAATGTACGGCGAGACGCCGCTCACGTGCGCGGTTTGCTTCGCCATCTGCGCAACTTCCTGCCAGCCGACGAGTCCTTTATCCGTGTAGGTTGTCAAGCGCAGATGCGCATCCGCGCCGAGAATCCGCGCGCGCACTTCGGTCTCGAAGCCGTTCATCACACTGAGTACGATGACGAGCGCAGCCACGCCGATCGTTACGCCGCCGACGCTCAGATAGGTTATGATCGAGATGAACCCGCCGTGGGAGCGGGAGCGCAGATAGCGGAGCGCGATGTAAAGAGGAAGACGCAAAGAAAGGAAGAAGGATGAATTATGCAGGATGTAAGTAGCGTTGCACTGCCGTGCACGTTATTTGCAGCGCCGCATGGGGATGCGCTTGAATCGGCGCGGCAGAAACAGCTTTCTTGCCCAGATACTAAGCAATGGAAGTGATATCCAAAGCTGAAAGTCCGGGTAGCGCTCTGCATCATCGAAATCCAAGTCCCAGTCATCTTCCGGATACAATTCAGAGTAGATATCCTCAGGATCTTCCTCACTATAGCCCGCGCACATGATGAGCACCCAATCCGGCGGGTTGATGCGTGTGAGCCATTCGGCAAGGACGCGGTAAAGGGGAAACCGAAGCATTGTAATGGAATGCATGGATGTCGTCACCGCAGACCGTGTGATTTCAAATCGGAAATCACTACGCTTTTTTCATGCCAATCGCTTGCCTTCTTGTAGGAGATGAATCCAACTCGTTCTCGAATGTCGGCGTAAGCGGCGATCTTGATCTTTTTCATGAACAACTCTTGTTTGTCCGCCTCGGCAACAAGATAGAATTGGCTGAAGAAGTCCTGAAGATCAGTAAATTTGCCCAGGGAGTTTTGAAAGTCGGTGCTGTGTTCAACTTCCACGAAGGCGGTGGGCATTTTGCGGGCATTGAACCAGATCACGTCAACGGTTGCAGCACGCTTGACAATTTCGGAATAACCGAACTCGTACGGCTTATTCATGTCGGCTATTTCCCCCAGTGTTTTCTTTAGAAACGGGCGATTCACATCCTGCGCTGGAATGCAGGTCTTGTAGCCCAGGTTCTTGCCGACTTCGATCAACTTACCCTGAATGAGATAATGATCATAGTCGGCGCGAATCTTGCGCGGGACACCTGTTGCCGCAAGTTCCGGCGGAAACTCTGTTTCATGCGAGCGCAAACCGTATACACCGATTCTCAGCGGGACAATTTCGGGCCTCGTTCGCACAATTCTCCGAATGGTCTCGCGGGGAGTTCTTGTTGCATGCTCAAATTCTGGATCCGTGAGCACGAGCTTGTACAATTGAGGAAGTGTCGCAATTCCTCCGAGCTGCTCCATTGCTTTGATGACGACTTCGTGTTGTTTCATCAGAAAAGTTGTGTTAAGGAACTTCCGAGCGCACGCAGTGCGGCGCGACGATCAAATGTTGGATGGGCGCATATCCATGCGGCGCGGCGAAGATTTGCCCCCTTGGTCCCCCCGCAAGCGGAGGGAAAAGATTCCGACGGGCGATGCAATCGGCCCCTACGGCGAGCGGGGTAAGGGCGCGCGCAGTGCGGCGCGGCGAAGATTTCCCCTTTGGTCCCCCCGCAGGCGGGAGGAGAAGATTCCGACGGGCGATGCAATCAGCCCCTACGAATAACGGGCGATTCAATCGGCCCCTACGGCGAGCCGGGTAAGGGCGCACGCAGTGCGGCGAAGAATTCCCCCCTTGGTCCCCCCGCACAGTGGGGGGAGATCCGAGTCGTCCTACGTCCGCATCTGCGGGAAAAGGATGACTTCGCGGATGGATGTTTGGTCGGTGAGCAGCATGGTGAGCCTGTCCACACCGATGCCCATGCCGCCGGTGGGGGGCATGCCGTACTCGAGCGCGCGGAGGTAGTCCTCGTCCACGGGCTGTGTCTCCTCGTCGCCGGCCTCTTTGAGTGCGCGCTGGGCCTCGAAACGCTCGCGCTGATCAATCGGATCGTTCAACTCGGAAAATGCATTGCCGAGTTCAAAGCCGAACACAAACGGCTGGAAGCGCTCCACGAGGCGCGGATCGTCACGATGTTTTTTGGCCAGCGGCGACAACGAAAGCGGATAATCGTAGACCATCGTAGGCTCGATGAGCTTGGGCCGCACGTGGGTTTTCATCAGTTCGTCAAGAATCTTGCCCTCGCCCATGTCCTTCGTGATTTCGATATGATGCTGCTTGGCGATCCCCGTCAGTTCGGAAAGTGAAATACCAAGGAGATCGCGGCCGGTAAGTTCCTTTAGCAGATCATAGAAGTGCACGCGGCGGAAAGGTTTGGCGAAGTCCACGGTGTGGGATTGGTAGGTGACCTCGAGGGGTGCGGTTCCGGCAGGGTTGTGCTCGACGGAGTCCAGGGCCGCTGAAGTTGGTGGAGCGCTTAACCCTGCTCGGCGGTCAGAGAGGTTCTGGACTCCCGCGAAAACGGAAGACGCGGTGTCCAGAATGACAGCCCTTGCAATGAAGCGGAACAGTTCCTCCGCGAGGTTCATGATGTCTTCGAAGTCTGCATAGGCCTGATAGAACTCGAGCATGGTGAACTCGGGATTGTGGTAGCGATCCATGCCCTCGTTGCGGAAGTCCTTGCAGATTTCGTAGACTTTTTCGTAGCCGCCGACGATCAGCCGCTTCAAATATAACTCATCGGCGATGCGGAGGAAGAAATTTCTATCCAGCGCATTGTAGTAGGTGGTGAAGGGTCTTGCCAATGCTCCGCCATACAAAGGTTGCAGCGCGGGAGTTTCGACTTCGAGAAAACCGCGCGCGTCGAGAAAGTCGCGCATGGCCCGGATGATCTTCGCGCGCACCGAAAAAATCTTCCGCACATCGGGATTGACGGCGAGATCGACATAGCGCTGACGGTAGCGGGCCTCTTTGTCCGTGAAGGCATCGTAGACTTCGCCTTCGCGCTCCTTGACGACGGGCAAGGGTCGCAGGCTCTTGGCGAGCAATTCAAACGCTTTCGCGCGCAAGCTGGGCTCGTTGGTCTTGGTGCGAAAGGCGGTGCCGCGAAAGCCGACGATGTCGCCGAGATCCACCATGTGACGGAAAACATCGTAGGCCTCTTCGCCGACGCGATCCTTTTGCACATAAACCTGCATCTCGCCCGTTTCGTCGCGCAGGTGACAGAACGCGGCTTTGCCCATGATGCGCATGGTGTGAACGCGGCCGGCGATGGTGAACTCCGCGCCGGTGTGCTCTTCGGTCTCCAACTTGGCATCGAAGTCCGTGAGCAGATCCGCGATGTGCGAGTCTTTCTCGAAGCGATAAGGAAACGGGTTGATTCCGCGCGCGCGGAGTTGGTCTACTTTCTCGCGGCGGATGCGGAGAATGTCGTTAAGTTCGTGTTGGGAAGGGATGGTCATGTAGAATGGCTAAGCAGAAGATTTCGGGCTTGAGAGCGTGGAGCAGGCGGGCACAGAGACCCTCCCCCACTGACATACCCCGTAGAAATATACACAATTTAGGTCAAAAATAAAACCGCCGACCGTGCGGAGAAACGGGCGGCGGGGCGGCAGACCGGCAGAATCCCCCAGCGGGGCGGGTCCGGGTCTATCCAACCGTGTGGAAATCAGGCCATACTAAGGCACAGTCAGGAAATAGGTCCACTTGAGGCGGACGGTTCTATCGCCGAAGAGAGGTTCTGCATAAGGCTGGCTGCTCGAGTGCGACTCATCGTAAACGAGGTAAAACCAGCTCCCCGGATGCCAATTCCAAGCCCAAAGCAGATTGGTGAGAAATTGGTAGTTGTCGCCGCCGTTGTTATCGTGCACCAACTGCAAGGTGCCACGAAACGAGCTTCGTAAGCTGGGTGAATAGCGCAGGCTCCATCCCCAGATGCGGAAGTCCGTCACTCCGTAATCATTGATGCTTCCCACTTTCCAGACTTGAGTCCAGTCGAAGGCAATGCTCGTTTCGAGATTGGATCGCGGCTTTACAAGCAAGTCAAACCCGGAATTCCAGCGCTGTCCTTCCCTGAATTTGTAGCGGCCGAAATTCAGGTCCACTTCCCACGGTCTGCGGCTGTCGGACTCGAACCACATACTCCAGCCACCGCCGGGATGACGGTTGATGTCGAAGACGCCGAAGTTGTCGCTGAACTCTCCTTCGTCATTGTAGACCCGGTTGCTGTATATTCCGTTGCTGACACTTCCGCCGAACCAGTTGTTGTTGCGAGTCTGGAAGAAGGGCGAGATTTCGATATCCCCTTGCGGAAAGCTGCCGTCAATCAGGCTGTTCTGGAATGCGGGAACATCCCAACCGATGCGTTGAATGGGACCGGCTTTGGGATAGTGATTGCCGTAAAAGTAGAACGCATGCTGCATCACATTGGAATACGTGGACCATCCCAGATCGTTGATGTTGAAATCCTGTCCGCGGTAGAGGAATCGGTAATCGGATTTGAAATACTGATTCCAGGCCTCGAAGACCTGTGCCTGCACTTGGAACGGCTCGTCGCTTGGCCCGGTGCGGTCGACAACGGCAGCAGAGAGCTTGAGCGCGTTTTCGCGACCCCAGCGGATGCGCGTATCGGCTTCGCCGGCAGTGCTCTGGAAATCGAGATCGGGATCGTTCAAGTGGCTTGCGGTGACT
>CAZGVT010000178.1:5214-6801 GCA_964529255.1 uncultured Alphaproteobacteria bacterium
GCGGTGACTCCAGCCGTGTGCAGCCGGCCGACATTCATTTCAACGCGGGTGGCGGCGGCATCCTGCAAGCGGTCGTCTTCGGTGCGGTTCTTGGCGTAAACCGTGCTGGTGCGGACTTTTCCCATTAGCGCATTGAGTTTGCCGCCGTAATCCGGATCGGTAATCCGGCGCGTGTAAAGCAACTGTATCGGCGCGTTGTCGAAGAGTTCCTTGGCTTCGAGAAAGAAGGGGCGCTTTTCTTCGAGAAAGACCGGGTACGGATCGAGGTTGATGAACTCTTCGTCGATATCGACTTGTGCGAAGTCGGGTTGATAGGCGAGATCCATGGTCAGCGACGCGGAAGGCACTGCTTTCACGTGCAACCCGAGGTTCTCCCACTCATTGCCGGACTGCCACTCGCCCTGTTCGCCTTGTGCCGGATCTTTCGAATTCGCGTCCCAACGTCCGACGACGTGAGGGAGGATTTCCAAGTGGGTAGCCGATGCGATATCTCGCAGGCCTTTTAAGTATCCCATTTCGCCAACGCGAAATCCGCGGCGTCGGTCTACCGGTTGCCAGAATGCAGCTTCGGTTCTTCGTTCGATTTTGCGGGCGAAATTCAGTCCCCATCCATCCTCTCGCGGTCCGGCATGTCGGATGGTCTGGAACGGCACTCGTACTTCGGCCACCCACGAGCTATCGGTTCTTCCAACGGCGGACTGCCAGACAGCATCCCAAGAGGCGGTAAGGTTTGTCTCGTTGAACATTGTGCCCTCGGCTTGAACGCCGGCAGCCGTAACCGTGAACCAGTAGCCGTTGCGGCGGTCATGGTAGGTGTCGAGGTAAATGTCGACATAGTCCGAGCGAGCATCATTATCTCGGCGCTGAACTCTGCCCATGATACTGTCCGGTGCGGTGTCGAGACAGAGAAATCCGAAATAGAGCGCGTCATCGTTGTAGAGCACGTAGACTCTGGTCGGCATTGAAGCGGGTTCGCCGTTGTCCGGTTCTCGTTGAATGAAGCCTTCGGCGACGGCGCCTCTAAGCCACTCAGCCTCCAAAACTCCGTCGATGCGCGGACTGTTTGTGCGGATCGCGTAGATTTCCTTTGGGGGAACGAGGGAGTCCGCCGCTGCCTGCACCTGCTGCGGAGCAAACGCACCAAACACTGCTGTTAAAAGCAATAATGTGAACAGCTTAGACACGTTTGTCCCTTTCACCCATCGGTTAACTAATGAGTGGGAGCAAGGGCTGAGGGAATTGTTGCGGGTGGGACAGGTGTCTGGAGGGATTATTGTGACGAAGGAGTATTTCTTAATCACCGCTGTTTTGAGCTTGTCGGATACCTGACGAGCTGTGAATCGCGGAGTAAGTTCGGAGCAGAAAATTCCGGTTGGCTGCAAGATAGCCGACACAGCCGTGAAATCGGACGACAGGATAGCCGACACGGGTGTGAATGCGGACGATGAAGATTCCGGCCGGGATGCGCGCGATTCTGCACGTTTGCGCCCTGAAGTGATAGAGCGCTTAACCCGGCTCGGCGGCAAAACGAACCGGTTGGCTGCAAGATAGCCGACACAGCCGTGAAATCGGACGACAGGATAGCCG
>CAZGVT010000179.1:0-6720 GCA_964529255.1 uncultured Alphaproteobacteria bacterium
CCGACGTGCTCGATGTGTGCATCCTGCGATTTGTAGCTCCACTGCTGAATCGGCAGCTCCGTCACCTTTCGCAATATCTCACCCGTGTCCACATTGCGGCGGTTGCGCTTCTTCGTGGAATCGGAAATCACGATCCAGTCCGATCCGCCCGCAGCAAGTCGCGATCCGGTGGAGAGATCGGAAGACGTATAAAGCCGGATACCGCCCGCAGCACGCACATAGAACTGATTGGGATTACTGCCGGAGAATGTCGTCGCGGTACTGGCATCCGCCCACACGAAACTCCCGTCTTCATCGGCGCTGGCATGATAGCCCGCAGCGAACGAGTAGTCGCCGCTGGCGAGATTGTTACGCCCGCCGGCAACGAACGAATAGTCACCGGAGGCGGAATTGTCACGCCCACCGCCAACGGCAGAGTAGTAACCGCCGGCGGTATTCTGGCGACCGCCCAGCACAGCCGCACCTCCCAGCGACGTGTCGTTGCTATCGCCCCCGCAAATGACCGAATTCGGACCCTGAGCCCAATTCCGCTCGCCGCCTCCGACAAATGCATAGACACCGGAAAAATTGTCGCGTCCTCCCACGATCGCCCCCCCGCTGCCGGTGACCGAGCTTGCAAGTCCGCCGCAAATGAGAGCATACGGCGCATCTACATCGTTGTAGGCTCCCCCGCCGATCAGAGAGTAATCGGAACTGATGTCGTTCAAGTAACCTCCCGGCAGCGTAGACCAATCGGCAGTAGATTGAATGCGGTTCGCGTTACCGCCACCAAGGAAGCCATAACTTCCGCTGGATTCGTTGGTGATCCCGCCGACCAGCGCGGCCGCATATCCATTGGCTGAATTGGAATCAATAAGCATCCCACCGCCCCCGCCGCCCAAAAACGCCGCGTCGCCGCGAGCGCGATTGTTGCTGCCGCCGCAGACCACTGAGCGTTGCCCGCCGGCAAGATTGCCTCTGCCTCCTCCGATAAAGGAACTTTCTCCCCCGGCGCTGTTGGAGTCCGCGAAAGTGGCGCCGCCCCCGCCCACCACCACCGAATACTGGCCGCGCGCACGATTGTACCGCCCTCCGCCGACAAATGAGGCATATTCGCTCGCTTTGTTCACCTCGCCGCCGCCGATGAACGCCGAAGTTCCACTCGCGTCGTTTTGATAGCCGCCGCCAATCGCCGACAAACCACCCGCCTTGTTGTACTGCCCGCCGCCAACCGCGCCGAGAGTGGATGCCTCATTGTCCCAGCCGCCGCTGACCACAGCGTAGTTCCCCGGAGTCGTGTTGAGGTAACCCCCCCCAACGCTCGAGTACGCGCCCGTCGCACTGTCCGCGTATCCCGCGACAAACGCCCAGACCCCTGTGTTCTGGTGATTCTGCCCAAACGTCGCCTTTCCCGTTACCGTCAGGTCTCCAGCAATCGTGCCGCCACTTGCGCCGTCCACAGTGCCCACCCGGTAGGCCCATGGAACGGCGGCGACGCGTATACGCGGAGTCATTTCGGTGTCGGTGCCAACGCGCACGGCCAGCCACAGACTCGAATCTGCGAATATGTCCGGAATCGGATTTAATGACCCAAGGTGCAGATGATACAACCCTTGACTCACCACCACCGAAGTATGAGTTTCGCTCCAGACGGACATACCACCGGCTGAGTCAGGATAAATCGAGACTTGAATGGTGAGGGTTGTATCTACCGGGCCCCCGTCAGGCCTGGTCAGCAGCCCCTGATACTGGACGAGATGCGGTGCCGCACAAAGGGAACTTGCGGCAAACAAGACGAACCACTTTGCGGATTTCATGCCGACCTCCGGAAAAATTTGATGACTTCGGTCACGATGCTCAATCCAAACGGAGAGCTGCACAACGCAGCAAAAGATGGAATCTGGAATAAATGACCCACTGCTCCAGTAAACATAATATCGCCTCGCAATCTCGTTATTGCAAGCGATTGAATACCCGAGACGAGCTAAACTCAGAACGCACCATCACCCGGTATTACAGACGATGCAAAGCATGACATGAGTTGGGTTCAGTTGCGCTAACTCTTGCCGGCGACTCCAATTTCATGCAAATCACGTGGTTCCTCGCGAAGAGCGAGATGAGCCAGGACGTGAGGGTCATGAATGCAACTAATCAATGTGAGCCTTCGTCGTGAACCATGCCCAAGTGACTCATCCCTCTCCGTGACGAGGGTGTTTCTCTGGTCCGGGCAACAGAGTGGGCGGTTCATCAAGTTAATCGTGGGGTCTGGCCCGCGCAGCTTGCCGCAGGCTACCGACAGGCGACGATTCTTATTACAGATACGTGCAAAGGCCGATTCCTCCGCCGGCCGATCATCTTGTAATCCCCATGTTTCCGCGAGCTATAGTCATTCTCAAAAGTACGGTTGCATCCAGATTCCGGCCGGGAAACGCGCGGGCGGTGACAACAGCAACTTCGTTAAGGCCGCGCTAACCCGGCTCGGCGAAACATAACAACTTACTTTCGGGAATCACCATAGGTATCAGGTCAATCGTCGAAGGACGGCAAGGAGACGCTTTGACGCAACGGCGACCTGACACACATCGATGGTTTTGGCCTGTCGGCGAGTCGGGCATGCACGTCGCCGGAGCCACATTCGCGGATCCGGGAACTCTCTGGTTCGCCGAGTGGCAGCCGGATTGATAACGAAGTGTACTTGTGTCCCTCGCCGATGATGTAAAATAGGTGCACCGGGGCGAACCGGTTTGTGCGGATCGCGGTTTTCGCGCACGGATCGCTGCAGCCGGTTTTTCAACAGAGGCAATGAGTAGTGATTCACGACAATCGGGTCCATTTTTTTTCTCCGCCGCCGATTCGGCATGTTCCGAATTATCAATGTGTCCCCCTTTGAGCACGTTGAACTGGACATCCAATGTCATATTAGACAAAAGTTTGCCATTCCATTGCATCGCTCTCGCAAGCGGGTTATATTGGGCCACTCATGCAACATTAATCGAATGGTGATCTGGCAGATGTGGACGGGAATCCCCGACTCTCACTGATGTGGAACTGGATTTCCGCTCTGGAGGAAGCTCGCAGGAGAGGCATTGCCGCGGTCTTGGTTACGGTTGTCCGAACGACCGGATCGGTGCCGCGCGGCGTTGGCGCTAAGATGCTCGTTCACGAGGATGGCTCCGCGCTGGGAACGGTGGGCGGCGGACTTGTGGAAAGACGCGCTATCGAAGATGCAGTTCACTGTCTTGCGACAGGACAATCGCGCAATTTCTCCTATGTTCTGACTCCCCGGTCCGGCCAGTGCTGCGGAGGTCGCGTCGAACTGTTCATGGACGTGCTCAATGTTTGGCCCCGCCTGACCATATTCGGCGCGGGGCACGTAGGATTTGCGCTGGCTCAGGTTCTGCAGACTACGATTTTCGAAGTCGAGTTGGTTGATGACCGGGCCGAACGGCTCGCTAATCCTGATCTGCCGGATCAGGCATTGCGCCACTGCAATCGCTGGCAAGAGTTCCTCGAAACCGCCAAGTGGCATCCGGCCCGGTCCTATGTGGCGATTATGATGCCGACTCACGCGCAGGACATTGAAATTCTCGAGCAACTGCTGCCACTGCCGTTGCGCTATCTTGGAATGATTGGAAGCCGGTCGAAATGGAAGCGGTTCCGGCAGCATCTCCTCGAACAAGGTTTGCCGTCCGAACAACTTGACCGGGTGCGTTGTCCGATCGGTGTCGGTCCGACCGGCAAGTCACCGGGCGAGATCGCGATCAGCATCGCCGCGGAAGTACTGATGGACCACTATGGGTATTCATGCCATTCCACTGATTTTGCCTGCAGCGGGCAAATCCGAGCGAGCTGGCGTACCGAAGGGCCTGCGCCGTTTTCGGAACAGGCACTGGATTGAGCATCTGTGTGCAACATACCGCTCGGCGGGAGGGTCCACCGTCGTGCTGGTCCTCGGCGACGACCGACAACGGTACCTCGAAGCGCTTGGTCTCGGTGAAAAGACCGAGCATCACTCTTGCAACGGCTGCAATCTGCTTCTTCTTTCCAACCCTCTTCCTGAACTCGGTCCGTTTACCTCTTTACAATCCGCCTGCCGGTGCGTCCTTTCCAGCGATGCGGCGTTCGCAGCACTCTATCTGCCCATTGATACTCCGCTGCCGGCCCCGGGTCTTTTGGTCCGGCTCGCACAGGCGCTGGTTCCCGGATTCCTTGCTGCCGAGCCGCGCTGTCAAGGCAGGGGCGGGCATCCAGTGATTTTAAGCAAGGATTTCATGTCGGCTCTGGTTTCCCTGAATCCGTGCCATGAAGAAGCGAGGCTTGATCTTCAGATGCGACGCTTGCGTGAAGCGGGAAGGCTTGCGTGTATCGAGACGGACGACGCAACCGTGCTGATGAACTTGAACACGGCGGATGCGTGGCATGAGTATGAGAGGCGGGAGACCGATTACCATCATTCTTCGACCCGGCGACCCGCCTGAACCACTCCATGTCACAAAGCACCATGACCGGACCCGCGTCCTTGAGCATCCGACCCTCCCTTTCCGGCGAAACGTATGGAGACTGGTCACTGCAGGATATCCTGGCTTTCAGCCGGAGCCTGTTTGACGACCTGAACTACACCCGTGCGTCTGAGTGGAAGGCGCGGGATCCGCAACGACGCATTGTCGGCTTTCTGCCGCTGTACATTCCGCGGGAAATCACCCACGCACTGAACATGTTGTCCGTCGGGCTTTTCGGCGCCGGTGACCGGATGCCTGTGGTGCGTGGCGATGCCTACTTTCAATCCTACATCTGCCACTTGCCGCGCACGGTGATCGAGATGGCCCTGAACGGCAATCTGGGGGATTTCGACGCCTTCCTGTTTCCGGCGATCTGCGACGTTATTCGTAATCTCTCGGGCATCTTTCAGCTGACTTACAAGAATAAGCTGATCCGCTATGTTGATTTCCCGCAGAATTTTGATCCGGCGGTCGGAGGGCAATTCTACCGTGCGGAGTTGGAGCGGCTCGCGCACGATTTGGCCGCACTGAATGGCACGCAACTGCGGGTCACGGAGCTGAATGCGGCGATCACGCATTACAACATCAACCGCCGGTTAGTCGCCGAACTCGGCAACTTCCGCGCCGCCGCACCGCACAAGATCTCGGCCGTGAACTGCTATTTCCTGCTGCGCGCCGGTATGGTTCTTGGTGTGGAAGAGCACAATGCGCTGTTGACTCGGCTCATGCAGCTTCTGCCGGCGGTGGACGCCGTGCTCGAGGACAAGATTCGCGTCGTGGTTTCCGGTTCGTTCTGCGAGCAACCGCCGGTCGGATTGATCAAGACCATCGAGAACTCCGGATGTTACATCGTTGACGACGACTTTCAATTGGGCATGAAATGGATGACTCGCGACATTCCCGATGATACCGATGATCCCCTCGGTAGACTGGTAGACGCGTATCTGGCGTCGAGCGAATTCTCGTCGGCGGTGTACGATGGAGATAATCCCAAGGAACACCGCCTGCAAGAGCAGGTTCGAGCCAGGAAGGCCGACGGCGTTATCTTCTGCGCCCCCAGCTTCTGCGATCCCGCCTTGCTCGACCGCCCTCTTCTGGAAACGGCGATGGATCGCTGCCATGTCCGCCACATCAGTTTTCAATACCACGAGAACCTCGGTCAGTTCCACGTCGTCAAGGAGCAGGCCGGTACGTTCGCGGACATGATCAAGCTCTGGAACTGATATGAGCGTACAAAAAGAAAACAGCATGCTGAGGCAGAAACAGATGCTGGCCGATCATTTCGTGTCTCTTTCCCAAGCCCATGTGACGGGGCGAAAAGTTTGCTATACTTTCGTGCCGGGAAATCTAACGGAGTTGATTTCGGCCTTCGACATGCTGCCTGTCTACCCGGAGATCAATTCTCTGCAATCCGGCATGCGACAGCGATCGCGGGAGTTCATTCGCGAGGCCGAGGACGCCGGTTACTCCGAGGACGTCTGCTCCTATGTGAAGTGCGACATCGGTATGATGCTGCAGGGCAATATCGGTCCCACGGACCAGCAACTGCCCAATCCCGATCTCCTGCTGCTCAGCTACACCGGATGCTTTGTGTTCATGAAGTGGTTTGAAAATCTCCGCCGTCTCTATCCAAAGGCGGAGATCGCCATGCTTCATATTCCGTACCAGTCCGACGGCAGGATTGAGCCTTCGGCCGTGAAGTACATCAAAGACCAGTTGGAGACGGAAGTCATCCCGAAATTCGAAAAGGTCTCGGGAAAGCGATTGGACCGGAGCGTACTTGAGCGTTGCATGTCCCACTCCGCGATCGCCGAGGATCTGCTGATCAAGGTCTTTGAATCCGCCCGCCACCGGCCGTCCCCGATCGACGCCTATTTCGGCGGCGTATACTACATCGGGCCGATCTTCACCTCCTTTCGCGGTTCCGAAGCTTGCGTCGAGTACTACAGGGAACTTTGGGACGAAGTTCAGTACCGCGTCGCGCATAAGCTCGGTCCGGTGACCCCGGAAGGGAGCATCCCGCAGGAGAAGTATCGCCTTGTCGTCGAAGGTCCGCCCAATTGGACTAATTTCCGCGACTTTTGGAAGCTGTTCTACGAGCACGGAGCGGTGTTTGTTGGATCGACGTACACTCGCGTCGGCGGAGTGTACGACTACGGTTTCCGTCACTCTCCCGAGGATCCCTTCGCCAGTCTTGCCGAGTACTGTCTCGGATGCTATACCAATCGCAGTTTATCGCAGC
>CAZGVT010000180.1:0-6716 GCA_964529255.1 uncultured Alphaproteobacteria bacterium
TGTTAAGCACGCCGCCAGCGTTCGTCCTGAGCCAGGATCAAACTCTCCGTTGTAGTTTTATACAATAGATTGTTGATTTTGGATTGTTCAAGGACCTTCGATCAAATCCACTGTCGCGACTTGATCGAACACGCACATTTCCTTCTTGTCAAAGAGCAAAAAGTCCCGCCGCCGAAGCAAACTACAGCGCCGCTCCGACGCGGACTCAAGCTGGTGACCCAGCTCCTTCGTTTTAGGAGCCCTAATTTACGGGATTCACTTTTGAGAGTCAAGCCCTTTTTCGAGACATCCCCGACCTAAGTACCTGATTTTTGAGGAGTGCCTCGCCGTTCGCTGCGTCTAATCCTTTGTTTCTACTAACATAATCTTAACCCAATTGCAGAGGAGGCAGACCGGGGTCAAAGTCCAAGAGGCATCCAGCTACGCACTCCAGTCCGAGACGTAAGTCAAGCCAGAGTTTGAGTTAGTATCCTCAACGCCGCCCAGACCCAATCGAACCTGCCTGCCGACTGCGGCATATCAAACCCTATGGCGCAATGTGTCGCCCCCTATTTCAATAATACGATCTTGGTGTGTGCTGATCCGAATTGGCTGTTGAGCGAGACAAAGTAGATTCCCGAAGCCATCTCGTCGGCACTCCACTGGAGTTCGTGGGCGCCTGCAGCTACCGCAGAAAACTCGCGAAGGACCGCCACACGCCCTTGGAGGTCAAATATCCGCAACGATACATCGGACGACGCGGGCATTACATAGCGGATCGTGGCCGTGTTATTGAACGGATTCGGATAAGCCGCGACAGCAATTGCTGAGGGTTGGACGACGAATCTGTCCTCTGCTGAGGTGCAAATCTGGTACGGCACAGCACAACCGATTTCGCCATTACCCGGTGCGCCGGGAATGGAAGTCTCCACCTGCAAAACAAAACTTCCCGCGAAGACAGAGCAGGGAGCTTACCACACACGGAGTGCGACCGTGTCCCCCGGAACCACTACCGTGCCGATCAGCGAAGTGTCCGCTTGGGCGTAGCTCGTGTCCTCCATCACCACGCTGGCGAACAGTCCATCAATAGTAAACGGTGCATGGCCTGCATTTGTGATTCGCGGACTCATTTCCACGGTATCCGCACAGAAGCATACGGTATCAGCCGTCAGCTCAGTATCGACAACGACCAACACTCCCTCCGCAGGCGGCAAATCCAGATCCGCAAGATAAACGTCTCCGCCGTTGCCGAACACATTCGCATGCACGTGCTTTCCGGCAGCGATTAAATAACTCCCATCGCCACTCAAGTCCATCGTAAAACACGATCCTGCCATGTCAAGCTGAAAATATGGCTCGCGATACCAGCGCGAGAATACGTTCACTTCGCCATTTGTATTCCCCTCGTCTCCCCACGATCCCACCGCAAACCAGTTTCCGTCATCACTGATATCGGCGTCCGAAGGCAGATCCTGATAGTCCGTCCCCCGGGCATAGGTGTAAGTCCATAAGACCGCTCCGCTGGACGCTTCCTGCACACGGATATAGTTTTCGTCATACGTGTTCCGATACCAACAACTCACGACGTAAGACGTGTCCGGCGAGATCAGCACGTGCGCAAGATAGCGCTGGTTGAGCCCGCTCTGCCAGCGCACCGCGTAATTCAAACCGTCCCATTGCCGGCAATAAACCGCCGTGAATCCGTGGACAAGCCAATTTCCGTCAGCCGAAAGAGCGAGCCCGTCTGTAGAGGCACCGATGTTGACGACTTCGCGGGCGCCGCCGACCTCAAGATCGATGATGTGGCAATATTGATCGGCCGTTCCGGCGATGACCAGTCCATTTGCAGAGACCGCAAGCGCGCGGGCATAGAGCCCCTCGCCTTCCTGGACGTCATAGGTGAACATTGGCTGGCTGCTCATCAACTCCACATCCCACACTACAATTCTCGGCGGCGTGAATTGGTCGATACCGTGAAAGAGCACAAGGTAAGCTCCGTTCTGCGAAAATTGCAGCCCGTCCGTTCCCGCAGGATAGGCTGTACCGAGCTCGTAAGACCACAGAGAGTCGCCGGTCTCCGCATCCATAAAGTAGAGTCTGGCGACGTTGCTCACGTCTCGATTAATGGCCGCCCAATAACGCCCATCGCGGGAGGCTGCCACTTCCCATTCGTTCCCGTCCATCGCGTCTAGGATGAATCCGTCGATGATCCCGTATTGCACGGCCTGACGGGGATCATTCAATCCTGATCCGGAATAGCAGTAGAGAGAGTCGGATATGGAAACGGAGTTGTAAATTCCGGTCGCGAGGTTGTTCATCCAGATGACTTCCGGATCATCCAGCACGAATGAGCGAATGTGACCCGTATAGCCGCCGAAACTCTCGACTCTCATGCCGTGAGGATCGGTGACGGCACGGAGCGCGGTGGCGTGAGTTTCAATCGCAGAAAACAGGACGGGAACAAGGGCAAGCAGGAACTTCATGGCGCCTCCGATGTGATTTTCATTAATATAATGCACCTTTCAGACTGAAGCAACCGCCGGACCACCCACGCTTGCGATTCTTGCGGGGAATCCGTACCTTTCCCACATGCTGAAATGGACAATAATCACTGCGATAGTGCTTTCTCACTGGTGTCGCGCCCAGGAACTCCTGCTTCCCGAAAGCCCGCGCGTGCGAGGAATGGGAGGCGCATACGTTGCATTGGCCGACGACCCGCAGGCCGGGTTCTTGAATCCGGGAGGCATCAGTATGCTTACTCGCATGGTATACGACGGATTCTTCTCAACGGCAACGCAACACGGCACGGATCTCATGATGGTCGGCATGGCGAACCCTCGCAATGATGAAGGCTCGGCATTCGGAACCGGTTTTTGGACACAAGGCGTTCTCCGCAACGAAGAGATTCGCTACTATGTGCCCTACGCGGGCACGGGCTGGAATCCACTCGGAATTGTCAACACCGGGACAGTATTCCGGTTTCCGGTGCGGGATACAAAGGCCGATTCAGTCAAGACCAAGACTTTTGCGATTGTGGATTTCTCGCTCATGCTCCGCTACCGCTCGTTCGGAATAGCCGGGCTCGTTGAACGCCTGCTCGGTGGCGCAGGAGACGACATCCCGCGTGCACTGCGCTGGGGAGTCTCTTCCAAACCAGTGCCACGGCTCAGTATGTGCTATGAGTGGCGCAGCGAAAATCGCCCGAAGGATTACGAATTCCACCGCGGATCGTCCCGCCTCGGCGCTGAAGTCTGGCTGGGAGCATTTACCTTTCTGCGCGGAGGCTACATTTGGGCGGACAGGGATCGCTACGCGTTTGGCGTTTCGGCGGGCGCGTCCAATGCCGGATGGAGGCTCGAAGGAGGCTGGGATTTGCCGACGTCCGGCACGGGTGATACGCGCTGGAGCGTTGGTCTTGCTTACCGCTATTTTGAATTGAAGAGTATCACGCGGGGAAGACGGCCGTGAGACCAAATTTTTCGAGCATTCTCCCGGCGCTCACCGTGGCACTGCCGGTCTTCATCGCTTCCATGCTGGCGGACTCACCGTCCGCAAGTGAGGGAGAGACTCATCGATACTGGGTGTTCTTCCGTGACAAGGGCATTACGGCAGATCAAATGAGCGCAGCTCTCGATATGACTACCGACGGCTTCAGCGAGCGCGCGAGAATTCGTCGGGAGCGAAATCATGTTCGCGTGAATGCAGGCGACTTGCCATTGTGTTCGGAGTATGTTGCGCGTGTCGCTTCGAGCGGTGCGGTTGTGCGACATGGCAGTCGATGGCTCAATGCAGTCAGTGCCGAGGTGACCCCCGCACAACTTTCGAGAATTGAGGCACTCGATTGTGTGATCCGGGTGCAAAAATTCCGGGCGATCCGCGCCACCTTACCCGAATCGGCAGCGCGGCTGCGACGAAGTGCAACTGACGATCCCGTTTACGGTCCTTCGTTTCAACAACTTGCCCTGTGCAGGATTCCGGAGCTGCATCAACGCGGGCTCTCCGGCGAGGGAGCGCTCATCTGCCTGCTCGACACGGGATATTGGCTCGAGCACGAGTCGTTGGCCAGCGTGGACATAGTCGCCACCCGGGATTTTCTGTTTAATGACGAGATCGTGGAGGACGAACCCGGACAAGACTCCAGTGGCCAACACGGTCACGGGACTGCCGTGCTCTCTACGATTGCCGGGTATCGCGACAGTGTGCTGATTGGACCGGCGTTCGGCGCGCACTACGCGCTGGCAAAGACCGAATGGGGAGCGAGCGAAGAGCGATTCGAAGAGGATGCGTATGTTGCCGCGATGGAGTGGGCGGACAGCCTCGGAGCGGACATCACGTCATCCAGTCTCGGCTATATTCTCTGGTATCAGTACGCAGATTTGAACGGACGCACGGCGGTGACTACGCTTGCATTGGTCGAAGCGCAACGCCGTGGCATTCTCTGTGTCACATCGGCGGGCAACAACCGCACCGACGATTGGTTTTATATCGGAACTCCGGCGGATGCAGACTCGATTCTCGCCGCCGGCGCCGTCGACAGTGTGGGAGTGCTTGCAGGATTCTCGTCCGGCGGTCCGACTGCAGACGGACGCATCAAACCGGATGTCAGTGCGATGGGCCTGGGAGTCTTCTGTGCAAGCTTCAGTGGGGTTGATCAGTATTGGCAATTGTCGGGAACGTCGCTTAGCGCACCCATCGTCGCCGGAGTAGCGGCCCTGATCATGGAAGCGAATCCGGATTGGACGGCGCAGGATGTTCGTCGGGCGGTAAAGTCCACGGCGTCCGTTGCCTCTTCACCAAACAATGAGATCGGCTGGGGAGTCGTGGATGCAGTGGCGGCTGTGGATTACGATCTCGACTCGCCGCGAGCACCGGAGGTCACATCGACATTTCAACTGCTCAGCGTGTTCCCGAATCCGTTCAACGGCACGGCAACTTTGACGCTGCAATTTCCACGGGAGACCGTTGCAAGCGTGAGCCTCGTCGATCTGAGTGGACGCGAAGTTTCCCAAATGCCCGACCGGTACTGGCCCGCAGGAGAGTCGGAGGTGCCGTTGGCCGTCGAGAGCGCCGCATCGGGAGTTTACTTTGCCCGGGTAAACAGTCGAGTCGGGAGCGGCACGGTGAAAGTTGTACTGCTCAAGTAGTCATCAATAACCGAGTTGCTTGTTCACGACGTACAGGAGCGGTTTGCCTTTCGCGTAGCGGCGAAGATTCTTCAGAAATACTTCTATTACGTCCCGGGTGTAGTCGGGATAGTTGCCCGAGACGTGCGGCGACATGAACAGATTCGGCGCGTCAAACAGCAGAGAGTCGGGCGGCAAGGGTTCCTCAGGAAAAACGTCAATCGCAGCTCCGGCAAGGTGACCGCTTTGCAGAGCGGCAATGAGTGCGTTCTGATCGACAATCGAACCGCGAGCCACGTTGACGAGCAGCGATTCGCGTTGCATTCTACCGATGAGTTCAGCGTCGAACATGCCGCGCGTTTCCGCCGTCGACGGCAACGCAATCACCACGATTCCAAAGCCGCCGATGATTTCCGCGAGCTTATCGACCGGATAGCGTTTGCCCCTGATGGTGCGTCCGCCGCGATGCACGACCGCGCATTCCGCTCCGAGCGCGCCGAGCGTTCTTGCAATCTCTCCTCCCACCGCGCCACCACCGACCACAAGTGCACTCTGTCCTCTAAGTAACACACGCTTTCGCTGGATGCCGTCCTTGTGACGTTTCCAGTCGCGGTCATGTCGCCATGCCTCCACCGAACTCCACTGTTGAGTCAGGTAGAATAGCGCGGCGACAGTCCATTCGGCCATGAACGGTCCATGTATTCCGCGCGTGTTCGTCACCAGGATCTCACTCTCGCGAACCCCGGGAGTCAGTACGTGCTCCACTCCGGCGCCGCTGAGGTGAATCCACTTCAGTTCTTTCCCCTCCCGCTCCATTTCAGCCGTGAACTTCCAAGTCAAGAATACATCAGCGTCGTGCAAAAGCCCCGCCGCCTCCGACTCGGTTTGCGGGCAGCGGAGATCGAATGGTGTTTTGCCGAGGATTTTCTTGATTCCCGCATGGAGTTCCTCCTGCCGGTCTGGATTCTGTGTTGCAAAGGCAACGAACTTCAGGGCGGACTTTAACTTTGCTGGATTGAAACTGGAATTGCGTGATTTCAGAGGAGCTACCTCGCGCGCATGAACTTGGCAAGATTCGATTTTGTGCCGAAAGGCCTGTGGCCGCTATGGGGAGCGGGATTCGTCTCCACTGTGGGCGACTCGTTTTATCAAGTCGCAATCCTGTGGATGATCTATGATCTCACCGGATCGGCGACAGCGACGGGATTAATCGGACTTTCGCAATATCTCCCCGCGATTCTGTTCGGACCGTTGGCCGGTGCACACGCCGATCGTTACGACCGGAAGCGTGTGATGATTCTTTCGGATGTCGTGCGCGCCGTGCTGGTCGCCGCCATTCCGATCGTATTCTACAGCGGCCAGATGAGCGGAATCAAGCTCGGTGTGCTGGCTTTCGTAATCAGCATGTTTACCGCCGCATTCCTGCCCGCGCGAGATTCGATTGTGCCAATGATTGTCGCCCGCAGCGATCTCACCAGAGCGAACTCGTTGTTGCAGGCATCCTACGGTTTCGCGTATTTTCTCGGCCCGGTGCTGGCCGCCGGAGTGCTTGCCGCATTCGAGACTCCGGTGTTGTTTTTTGCCAATTCGGTCACGTATCTGGTGTCGCTTGCA
>CAZGVT010000181.1:0-6666 GCA_964529255.1 uncultured Alphaproteobacteria bacterium
AACGCGCCGTATCGAGAATTCCTGCCATGCCGAAGACGCGCTTTCCCGGAAAACCGGAGATTTTCAGCGCTGCGTAGCACATGGCATCCAGCGGATTGGAGACCATAATGATAAACGCGTTCGGTGATGCCTTCGCGGCTTGGCTGATGGCGTCCTTGATGATCACGATATTCGCATTCAGCAGATCGTCTCGCGACATGCCCGGCTGGCGAGGCTTGCCGGCGGTCATGACGATGATATCTGAATTTCGGGTATCGTCATACGAGTTCGTGCCGTGAACTGTAGTGCTGTAACCTTGGACGGGAGCAGCCTGGAACATGTCCAGCCCTTTGCCTTGGGGAATGCCTTCCAGGATGTCAATGACCCAAACTTCTTTGCAGATTCGCTTTTCAGCGAGGATGTACGCACAGGTCGCACCGACGTTGCCTGCGCCAATAACTGTGACTTTCATGAGTGGTTGTAGAGGAGGTTCAAGCGGGTGAGAAATTGGACTGAATTTATCCAAAAAGTAAAAAGACAACGCGCGACCTCTTGGCCGCGCGAGTCAACAACAGAAGAAATTCATGAACGAATGCAACTTACCCCTCCACGGGGCTGACGTGACATGATTTACGCTGAGCGTTCGTGGACGTAATGAATTTGACATGCCCTTTAATCAGGGCAAAGAGCGTGTGATCGCGACCCATGCCGACATTGAGGCCGGGCTTGATTTTTGAGCCGCGCTGGCGCACGATGACTTCCCCTGCATTCACAAGTTCGCCGCCGTGACGTTTGACACCCAGCATTTTCGGTTGGCTGTCCCGTCCGTTTCGGGAAGACCCTTGTCCTTTTTTATGCGCCATAATCAGCCCTCAATAGATTCGATACGAAGCGTCGTGAAGCGCTGCTTGTGGCCGCGCATCTTGTGATAGTCAATACGCTTCTTCTTCTTGAACACAATGATTTTCTTGTCGCGTCCGTGGCCGACAACCGTTGCATGTACTCTCGCACTCACGTAAGGAGTGCCGACTTGAGTTTTGGCCCCGTCTGAAATCAAGAGCACCTGATCGAAGACCAGCTTCTGGCCTTCTTTTGCGGTCTCGATAAAATCAACTTTGACCAGATTTCCGGACGCGGCCTTGACCTGTCGGCCAGGGAGCACGTTAAAGACAGCGTACATCAGGAATTACCTTTCAATAAGTAGCTTATGAGTATAACACAATTCCGGCAATTTGTCAAGTCGCTCGCGTCTTGTACTCCTCGGTGACTTCGCGCTTTTGCTTCCAGCTGTAACATTTGAATTCTTCTAATTTTAACTCTTGATCGGCCTCCAGTTTGATGTACATGAAGGACTCCCACATGATCTGCCGGAGATGGGATTTGAGGCCTTTGGTGATGAAGTTCACGATCTCCGGATTTGCACGGATGGTCAATCCCATCTCCCCTGTACGGGCGCGGAACCTTCGAACCCATGACTGCACCTGTGTAACTACCGATTCTTTGACAATGACCAACCCGCTGCCTCCGCAGGTCGGGCAGGGCTCGTTAAAGGTGTGGAGCAGCGACTCGTTTTTTCGCTGTCGAGTCATCTCCATGATCCCAAACTGGGAGATGGGCGCAAGATCCCATTTTGCGCGATCGTTCTTTAGCGCGGTCTGCATCGCGTCCTGCAGTTTACGACGGTTTTTCTCCTCCATCATGTCGATGAAGTCGATAATAATGATTCCACCGAGGTCCCGCAGCCGGATTTGTCGCGCGATTTCCTGGGCAGCTTTCAGGTTTACTCGCAGATTGTTCTCCTCCTGGTGCTCCTTTCCGACAAACCTGCCTGAGTTGACGTCGACAGTTACGACGGCCTCCGTTTGTTCGATAATCAGGTAGCTTCCGCCGCCGAACCAGACCTTTCGCGCGAGGCTTTTCTCGATTTCCGATTCGATATTGAGCGAATCGAAGATCGGCTCTTTCCCTTCATAGCACTGCACGGACTCCAATTGGGCAGGCGCCACCCCCCGCACGTACGCGCGAATCTCGCGGAACAGAGTTTTTGTGTCTACGAGAACCCGGTCGGTATCGGACGAGAAGAGATCTCGGATGATGCTGGACGTGATTGGCGCTTCCTTGTGGACGCGCACCGGTGCCTTGCTTTTTTCGATCCGCGACTCGATCATATGCCATAGTCTAAGCAGCAATCGGAGATCGCGGCGGATTTCCTCCTCGCTTTTCTCTTCACCGACCGTCCGGCAGATCAGGCCGAATCCCTCAGGTTGTATGGCCTTGAGAAGCGACTTCAGACGTTTTCGCTCTTTGAATTCAGGAATGCGTTGTGACACTCCGACCATATTGTCCCCGGGGATCAGGACGAGGAAACGTCCCGGGAGCGAAACCTGCGAGGTTAAGCGAGGGCCCTTCTGTCCGAGCGGCTCTTTGACAATCTGGACGAGCAATTCCTGACCCTGTTTCAGCTCGGGGCGCGGGCGAAAAGGTCGTTTGCGACCTTCACGCTTTTCGGGCATGGAGACCTCTTCCATCTCCATACCTTCCGCCATCTCAACCGATGATTGAAATAGGTCCGAAAAGTGAATGAAACCATCCATCTCCCAGCCAATATCCACAAATGCGGCCTGCATACCCGGCATCACTCTGTGAACGATTCCCTTGTAAATGTCTCCGACGTGGCGTTCGTGATCCGGACGCTCGACGAAAAGGTTTACCAGCACTCCATCTTCGAGCAACGCGACGCGCGTCTCCGAACTCGTGGAGTTGATGATCAATTCCTTCCTTGGCATAAAAGAACAGAATACTCCTGATGAATGGCGGGTCGCAGCGCTGAATTGCGCGAGCCGCTAAAAGCTGCTTAGTAACGAAATGTGAACTTTTCCGTTCAGGAGGCGGTCCTCCTGTCCGATTGCGTAATCAACACCCCAAATTCCCAACGGCGACTCAAGACGCATTCCCGCTCCGACGGAGTGGCGGTAGATCGTGCGCCCGACTGTGACGTCGAATGTCACTGCCTCATTGAAGGCTCCGCCGTAGTCTCCGAACGCGAATACGCGAGTGGCCTCGCCAAGCCGGTATCGCAATTCAAGAGATGCCCAGCCGATTCGCGATCCGAGAAACTGCTCTTCGCGGTAGCCGCGAAGTGATCTTGCTCCACCCAACCGGAAAAGATCCGGAGTCGCGATGCGCGGTTCTTCGGATTCCATGAAATGCGAATGCGCGCCGGCATAAGCCACCCAATTGCCGGCTATCTCTCTTGCGACTTCCACGTGAGAAGATATCCGCTTGACATCGTAGCTGCCTCCGGGAACATCCGCAACATCGTCTTCCCTGACTCGGGTACCCGCCTCGACCGATGAATTGAATCTCACCCCATCGCGCGGATTCGTAGGGTGATCAAAAGTTGAAATTTCCACTCCGGTTTCGGCGAAAGTCGCGGTCGCACGGCGAACACCGAGCAGTTCGGCCGCACTCGAGTCGGCTACTGTCGACTCCCGGCGCAGCCCGCCCCAAACCGAAAGTGCCGCTGTCAGGGAGTAGTCCAGACGAATTGCGGCTTTTCTCTGGACGTACATCGTGTCCTCGATGCGCTGACCGAATTCGCCTTGTACGGTGATCGGCCAACCGAAGATCCACGGCTCGCGATACGCGACTTCAATGGTTTGCACGGAACGGTCCGAGCGGTTCCAATGCACTGAGGCCTTTCGACCCGTTCCGAACAAGTTCAGGAAATCCAGATTCACAAGCCCCGTGACGGTCGCATCAAGATTATCGCTTGCCGGCACATATCCGGCGACCGCGTCGATGCGTGTTGCCGGAGCCTCTTCAATTTCAAAACGGATGCCGGTGGAGCCGTCGGTTGCGACGACGATTGAAGCCGGTTCCACTCGTCTCACGAACTCGATATGTTGGAGACTGCGTCTGGCGCGCTCAATTTGCGTCGAGCTGTACGATGTTCCTTCTCGCAGCCTTGTCTCTCTTTGGAGAAATCGCGAGTCTGCTGTGCGCGCTCCGGAAAACGCAATGAAATCGACGACAATCAGCGGCCCGCTCGCAAGTCTGAGCCAGACGTCCACGGTGTTTCTTGTCGAGTCCGGCGAAACTTTGTCAATTTCAATCCGGGCAAATGGATAGCCTGAGTTCTCGAACAAACTTAGCAGCAAGTCGACATCATGGTCCAGGCGAGACCATCGAAAGACAGCACCCTGCCGGATTAATGATCGAGCAGCAGACAACTCGCCCGCGCGAAGCGAGTCTCCATGCCAGCGCACAATGTCGATCACGGCAAGCGCGCCTTCATCAAGATAAACGTCCACTTTTCGCGCGTGAGATTGACTTACGACGATGCTGTCGATGCGCGCAAATAGAAAATCACGGGCGATCAGGGAGTCCGTGAGTCGATTCGCCACGACTGCCTGCGTTGGATCGGAGGAATCGGAAAGCGCCATGAAATAGGCGATTTCGCGATCGGAAAAGCTCCGGTTTCCGTGCGCGCTAATCTTCCACGCACCTGTCGCCGCATTTGCCATGCAACAAAGGAAGACGCCGAAGCTCAGTGCAATGTACTTAGAACGACGCACGCGCTTCGACTCGCGCCGTGTGAATCGTACGCTCGCCGGCATCGACGCGGCCGGTGTAGGACAGCGAACCCGAAAAGTTTTGTCCGAATTGATGGGTGCCGCGCAGACTCCAGCGAAAATTCTCGCCCCTGTTTGAACCTCCCGCGACTTCAAACGGGGGAGTCGGTCGGTTGGAACTCACGTGTATCCAGGAAAGCTCGCCGTCAATGCGACCGCGTCCGCTGAATTTCAGAGTGACGTGGGGCCTGATTACGCGCTGACTGACCTGTACTTGACTGCGTTCGTCACGCACTTCTGCCGCCGACAGTTCAATTCCCGGCTCCCACAACGGGTCCGGAATCAGCGTTTCATCGTGTGAGAAATCGGAGCGATCAATCGAGCGATCCGGCGCCACGCCGCTGCGATACTCCAGCAGCTCCCGGGAGATTCGAGCTTCCGTCTCCGTGCGCAGGTAATCAATCGGCAAATACCTGAATCGGGCCCCTAACTCTCGGAGTCGCCTCGTCTGCCCACCGTTGAGATATTGATTTTGCAGTGACTGATTCACGCGCAGACGCAGTCGCAATGAATGCTTCCGATTGAGTCTCCAAACGTGAACGTCCTCGCGGAGCGCGAGTGTGCCGTTCAGTGTTGAATCAGTTTGAATCCGCGACGGATCCAGCAGCGCCAGTCGAGCAGACAGCGGAAATCGCGTCTGCTCTTCAAGGGAGATTTCCGACTCACTGGAGAGCGCGTACAGCCACTTCGCCGATTTACGGTTGCGGAGTTCATCGGGTCGAATAGCAAACTGAGTGGCAAGTGTGATCTGAGTCGACGGTTCGTAACTTCCCGTATTGCGGGGGACCAGAATGTAGTCGCCCTGATCATCCGGAATGAATTGATCGCCTTCCCTGCGATAATTCCCGGTTCCCGGCTCTACTTCTACCGCGACAAGAATTTGATTTTGCGATCGGGTTCGCGCGACTTCGTAGGTCCAGTTTAGCTCAAAGAATCGGTTTTGCGATGCCAGCAGCGCCTCCAGCCTTCCCAAATCCGTTGTGATGGCGGCAGAGTCTCGCGACGCGAAGGAGCGTTCCCGATGCGTGTAGTCCACTGATGCCGAACCGGTTTTGCGAGTTCTCCACGTCGCCTTGGAACTCAGCGTTCGTGCAACGGAGTTCCTGTTGAATTCACTCAGCGAATCAAGCAGATCATCGTAGCGCACTCCATACTCGCCATCGAGTAGTACTCGCTTGCTGACCGAGATTCCAACTCCGCCCGCTGCGTCTAAGAAACGGAATCCGGAGGTTCCGATGCGCGAAGTCTGCCGTTTGCGCTCGCGTTCCGCAGATAGCCGCGGCGCCACGCGCCTGAATTCCCACCGGCTGCTAACTGTCTCGCGAACCCAATCTCCTCTCCTTGCCAGGGACGAATCATCACTTGTGATATGCACGAGGTTCGCCGACGTCGTCCAGAACTTTGTCGGGGCAGCCGTCGCGTGCGCCGATCGCCGTCTGGAAAACAGCCTGCCCGGACGGTCCAAGTCGCCGTAGGAACCGGAGACAATTAGTTTCCTGATCGGTGATAGTTTGAGCGTGAGGTCGCGGATAGTCTCTTCTTCACCGCCATTCCTCTCAGCATCCCAGTCCCGCGTGAATTCAACTTCAGGTTCGCGATTCAGTTCAACAAACCGTTGATCCCGCAACCGCATCCCGCCTGACACGGAGATCGAAGGAAGAGCGTAACCGGCAATGGTGAGCTTGTTTGATGCATAGGAGACGGTTCCCGCACCTGCATGCCCGGTATTGTCGCCGTCGTTGCGGGAAGAGTAGGAGTTCAGATCACGCGAACCCAGCGCGGCCTCCGTCTTGAGTGAGAGACCCTCAATAGGAGCTAACTCCGTGCGCGCCACAAATACCGAGTGATTCCCCGGCAGCGCAAGGCGTCGGAATGGACGATAACTTCCTTGGCCCGGCCCCACCCATCGAAAGTAAGTTGTTCCGGTTGCGTCCGCCAATGGCTCGTAATCACCGTTACCGACTCCAAACTCATCAAAAGTCACACGCCACTGACCACTTGCATTGCCGAGACTGTCACGCGATACGAATACGAATATACGAAAACTCACTTC
>CAZGVT010000182.1:0-1422 GCA_964529255.1 uncultured Alphaproteobacteria bacterium
ATCCCCGTCGCGAAGCCGTAGGCCGCAATAGTGACGGCCACTGCGACCGTCGCCACGGCCAGTCCCCCGACTACCCACCTGAAGCGGCCGGACCGGCCTGCGGGCGGGTTTTTCACCGCCGAAGGTTCAGCCTGTTGATTGGCGTTCTGGTTATTCCCGACGGCGTCCTGATTTTGGGTTTTGCTCATGACAGTTGCCTCGCCACAAGCACATAGACGGATTTCATACGTACGTCTTTCACGCCCTCGACACCGATTGGGGACAGCCCCCAGGATTCAGCGATGCTCGTCAATCCAGACGGATGCGGCGTGTCGCCCGCCGCTCCCCCGTGCGGTGGGGTTCAGAAAGCCGGCGGGTGGCGAGTGGTATCCCCACCACCCGCCGGCCGAAAGGTCTTCGTCGGGGAATCCGGATCGGCTCGAATCCATCCTCAATTCGAAATGCAGGTGGGCCGGCCAGTCTTTGCCCGTCTTGCTCTTGCCGTTCTCGCCGGGCCAGCCAACCATCCCGATAGGCTCCCCTCGCTTAACCAGGGTGCCAACCGCCCCGCTGACCAACGAAGTGGCCCCGAGGTGGCCGTACATGGCAATCAGATAGGGATATTCGCTTCCTTCCGGAAGCTTGTGACGAATCATGACCGCATGACCGTAGGAGTGGTCGAGTCCAGAGAAGACAACCTCACCGTCAGCGATCGAAAAGACCGATCTGCCCGCGGATGCTCCAGGACCGCTCGCATGTGCCCAGTCTTCGCCAAGGTGGGTGCCACGTAGATGCGGAGCCCCGTCCGGGAACTGGACATCATCCTGAAAGTCCTGGGTCACGACCCATCCCTTGCCACCACGCCGCTCGCCTGAAGGCTCGTCTCCAACCGGATAGTCAAATACCGTCGCCATGGCAATTCCAGGAGGACCGGCATCATGGCTTGACGGGGGAGGATTGCTTGGTGGCGTGGTCGGACTGGCGATGCGATGTGTTGCGTACTGGTAGAAGAGAAAAGGCACGAAGAAGAGAATCGCAAGTTTCGCGACCAGCCTCACGCCGCCGAACAACGGGCGAAGAATGAGCCTCGCCAGCCCCGAAGGCCCCCTGGCTCCACCGAGAATGATGGAGATGCCGACCAGTGCAATGAGCAAGGCCAGCAACCGCCCGATGATCCCGCTGCCCTGATTCATGCCGAGTAGTTCATTCCCATGCACGGAGTTCCATCAGTGCAGAATCCTTGTCTGCGCCAATCTTGAGTCACCGCGACAGGACCGTAGACGCATGGGGGGGTTTGATTCTTTCGCCCAAACCGTCTATACAGACTTCTCATGCAGGAGCAGGAAGTCAAACTCGAAGGTTGTTCCGACGTGGAACTGCTCGGCGCCTGTCTTGCTGGCGATGCAACTGCAACGGAGAATCTGGCCGTCCGCACCAGCAAGC
>CAZGVT010000182.1:1432-6642 GCA_964529255.1 uncultured Alphaproteobacteria bacterium
GCAGAAGGCCCCGACCGTAGGGCTGGCCATGACCCGGGAGGAGCTGCGGGACTTCAACCAGGACATCCTGCTATCGCTGTTCAAAGACGACTGCCGCCGTCTGCGGGCATTTGGGCGGCGATCCTCCTATGCGCGGTGGATCTCGGTCATCGTCGCCAATGCCTTGATTGACCGGAAGCGAAGCCGCAGTCAGCAGGATGCCGAAAAGACCGACTCGCTCCACCGATCGCTCTCCGACGATCCGGACGCGGCAACCTTGGGCGACCTCATTCCCGACCTCTCCTCTGATCCACGGGAGCAGGTCATCTACCGGGGACTCGTACAGGCCGTACGCCAAGCTCGCGATACCGTCCTGGGTGACGAAGAGCGACTCATTCTGGACCTCTGGTGTGGCCGACGCCACACCGAGAAGGAAATCGGCGTCTTGACAGGCAGAAACCCCAATACTGTGGCCACCATCATCAGCCGGGCGCAGGTCAAGATCCTCACGTACCTGAAAAACAAGGAGGGCGAAACCGTCTAGTAGGGTGTAGGTGAGCCCTAGTCTGAGACGAGTCGCAATGGCCTGGCGATGAACAAGAAGCAGCTCAAGTCATTTATTGACAGCTACTTGAGCAGATCTCCCAACCGAAGGGTCGAGATCGCCCAAGCTATTGAAGAGAGATTGCGCAAGGGCCAAGGCAAGCGCCAATCAGGATCTGACGCGCTGGATGACTGGATAGCGTCGTGTCTGCACATTGACGCCTCACTTCCTGCCGCCGAGCTTGAGATACGAATCGCCGAGATATTGGATCAGCTTGTCGACAAGAATGATGATGTCGCGAAGAATCTAAAACCGCCCAGAAAGACCGAGTATCGCGCACCAAGAAACACCAAGACGACACTTCCGTTTTCAGATATCGAAATCCGTGAGCAGGCCAGATCTGTCATCAGGATGATCTCGGAAAGCGGCGCCACCGACGACCGGCAAAAGGACTGAGCCCTCATGGCCGACTTGCGCACCCGTCCTCCACGACAGAGATTCTAGGTGGACCGCGCCTTCAACATAGCGGTGACAGTGTCGCCCATTGGCAGTTTCTCGGCATTGTGACCCCGATCAATCTCGGCGCGGGTCACCAACCGCAATCGTGATTCGCTCATGGCGACAGCGGCAGCGAGTCCGGCTTGCGCATCTGCATGAAGGTCAACTCTGAATATTTCGTGGAAATAGGAAGTCCGCGAACCCCGAACCTCTCTGCGTGTGCTCTCTGTTTGAAAAGAGCAAGTACTGAGATACTCACACTGAACAAGATCGCCCACATTTCGCGGAAACTGCACATGATGCTCGTCGCAAAGCTCTTCGCGGAGCTCTCTCATAGGCGATAGTTCCCGATCTCGCCGAGATCGAAACCAAGCCTCGAACCTCGGCAGCTGGTCTAGAGGAAGGGATAGCCGTAAATCACTTGCCTTCTCGAAGACCGCGCCCATGCCATGAAGTGCCGGTCTGGCTGACTCATAGAACTCGATTGCGCCGCCGATGGGCGTCAGAACATCGCCGCGGTTCTTGTTCACTTCCAAGAGATAGGCATCGCCGATGCGAATGAGACAGAGAGTGCCGCAACTGACACGGATCATTGACATGAGAGGGTATCTCTAAGCAACGCACGCTCAAACGGCTCTGAAAGAGCATATTCCGCACCGTCGGTGGTCTGCTCCATGAGAACGACGTGACAGTTCGGCGGGTGCGGGGGCATCGCTTCAAAGCGCTGATAGGGCCAGTGGTACCATCTCATCAAGAAACAGGCCAACGCGGTGCCATGCGTAAAGATCAGTATGTTGGGGGGAAATCGCTGCGATGCGAATCGCCGATGAAGAGTCTCCAGGAATGTTGATACCCGATCAAAGACGTCGGCACAGGACTCACCACCCGGAAAGCGATAGAAGAAGCGTCCGTGCTTTTCTCGCTCAACCCGATGCACCTCGGTTTCATGTCTAGGGCGCATAGGGCCATAGTCCTGCTCGCGGAGCCGTGGATCTTGATGTACGAATACGGGACGCCCGGATAACTGAGTGCAGGCGGTCTCCATGGTCTGCAGGGTGCGGGTATACGGCGATACGAATACTCCATAGGGGTCGCCCGCAATGATCTCGGCAAGCTGCCGTCCAGCTTGCCTGGCCTGGGCCATGCCCGATTCGGTCAAAACATGAAGATGATCCGGCTTTTCCGCGTACAACTGCGGATTGGCGTTCGCCTCTGATTCCGCGTGGCGCATCAGAAATATCCTTTTCGGCATCATGGCGGGCTCTCCCAGTTCTGAATGCGACTCTCAATAGAGGTCCGAATCTTGCCCTCTGAAAGAAAGGCGCCATGTACGGCGTTCAACTGAAGTCTTCGCATCTCCGCGGGTGTAAACGCGAACGTGTCGTGCAGTATGGTCAGTTCCTTCGAAATGTCGGTTCTGGACGTGGCAGGATCGTCGTCAGCGATCGCGACAAGAATATTTGCATCAAACAACTTCCTCACGGGATGATGCCCAATAGATGACACGGCGCGCGTGTGAACATTGCTTGTGGGACATATTTCGAGAAGGACATTCTTCCGGATAAGTATCTCCATGATTTCGGGACTATCAATTGCCCGAATACCGTGGCCCACGCGAACGGCACCGAAGTCTTCAACGGCCTGCCGAACGTTCTCGGCAGACCCGACTTCACCCGCATGTATAGTCAACGGAAGACCACACGAAGCAGCGCGCGCAATAGCCCTATACTGGTCCGCGGCCTGATAACGCGCCTCGTCACCCGCTAGGTCAAACCCAACAACTCCTTCCGACTTCAAAGACGCAGAGATCTCTGCCAACTCAACATTCGAATTGACGGGGAAGCGTTTTAGTGCAGTCACAATCAGTCTGGCTACCATACCCGTTTCGCGCTCAGCCCTGTGTAGTCCCCGCAAGATAGCGCAAATTACGTCCGCAACTGACAGATCGTCTGCGACGTGAAGAAGTGGAGCGGCGCGGAGTTCAAGGTAGATCACTCCCAAATCTGAATGGCAAAGGGCAACCCTCCAGGCAGCATGCTCAAGGCAGTCTTCTGTCGCAAGGAATGCATTCGCAAACCGGACCTTGACAAGGTAATCGGCAAGTGACTGCTCGGTGCCGGTTACGCACAGCAGACTCTCCAGCTGAAAATGGCTCGGGAGGTCACCGGCCTTGCCGCATCGCTCGGCCAGCTCCCTACACAACGATGGAGTGATGGATCCCTCCATGTGACTGTGTAGATTGCACTTTGGCATCCCGGATAACCAGCGCGGTACTTCGTGCACAGAAGAAGCATCTGACGCTTGGGCGGACGCGATATCGGCATGGCCGTTTTGCTCACGTGCCTGCAAATGAGACCTCGCCCTCGATATGAATCCGCTCTGGAACGATGCTACGGTTCATGGACACGAACATAGGTCGCACAATCTACCCCTCAAATCCCATCGAAGTTGCCATGCGTAGCGCATAGACGAGAAACAGTTGCGCCTTGAAACGTGCAGCATCCGCTTCTGCTGCACTCCCCTTGGACTTCATCCCGCGCCATCGTTTCGCCGCCAGTTTGTAGACTATGAGAAGTTGAAAGCAGAGGGAGAACCGATATTCACGCTCGCCAATACCGAACATATCAGCTCGCGTTCTGTTTAACTGAATCATTTCCATGAGAAATCGCAGCTTCTCTGAGTGGTCGGCCATGGACGGCATTTGCCAGCCGGCGCGGATCAGAACCTGCAGCAACTCGTCGACTTCATCGCGCAACCTGCGTTTGCCGTAAGAGGGAAAGAAGGATGGATGAAGAAGCGAGTAGAGAACATCTTCTTCCAGTTGCGCAAAGTCGCAGACAATCCTGTCTCTGCGCGTTCGCGCAAAATCAATAAGCCACGGAGAGTCGTTTGCCAGGAATGGCCCCGCCCCTCGTTCCTCTACCATGATGTTTCCCAGGTTCATATCTCCGTGAACAATACCCACAATCCCTTGCTGAAGGACTGATCGAGAGGATTTCGACAGCCATTTTCGCAGTTCCACAATCAGTTCAGGGACATCGGTGGCATCATCACAGCCTAACCACCGTGCCGAATGAGAATCCCACAGATACTCTGAGCCAAGTGTCGCGAGCTTCCTCCATGCATCGCTTGCCGCGCCGCGCGCGAGCGAAGACGAAACAACTACGCCAAGGGGCTGCTGTTTGCGAAGGAATCGATACTTGGCATAGAAAGCGCCGAGTCCCACCAAATCGACTCGGTGAAGTAATCCATCCTGGGCTCTGGCCAAGCCTTGGATCTTGGTATCGTCATGATCCACCACAAACACCGTGACAACATCGCCAGGCCCGGCGGCATCGATTGATGGTCCACCTTCCTGCCGAGGCGATCGAATGGGCTCCTCAATGTTCAGCGTCCATTCCGGCAGCAATCGTCCGAGGTACGTGTTCACAGCATCGCGGTGCTCGTCCATAATGCTGTTTGGGTAGTCGCATTCCGACCAGCTTTCTGTTTGCGGATCGATCTCGTGAATCCGCGGTAAGACTTCGCTGTAAATCCGGTTCAATACTCCACTATATTCGGCAAAAGACCTAGTCTTGCCGTCCAAGCCAGCGAGATTATCTTTCAGCATACGTCCGAAAGGGACAGTCTTAATTCCTACGCCCTCGGCAAGACCCGCATACGTGTAGGCGATCGACGCGTGGCGCTCGGAGCCGTAAGACACAGGGCCTTCAATGCGCCCCACGCGATTACCCAAGTATGGAGCAATGAATCGTTCGTATCGATCGCGCTCGAGCTTCATCGCAAAGGCATTATCAATCTTCACAACCATCGGCGACACGCGATTGAAGCTCTGTCTGACTCGACGGCTTACCCAGAAAGTCTGAGCGCCACCGATCCCGCCACCGAGTCGTCTTACGGCGATGTCTGTGCCCGGAAGGCGATCGACGGCTTTCCAGATCATGTATCTTGTCGCTTCATCGGCCAAGTCAGGGTCCGATGTGTCGAATATGATCGAGTGCCTATTCGCATCCCACTCACGCCGCCAACGTGGATGCTCGATCAAGTCGGCATGGTGTGCCGGCAGCTTGGCGGAGTCGTCTTTTGATAAAAACCAATCTACTCCGAGCCGGAATGCGCGCTCAATATGTCCCATATCCTTGAACTTAGTGTGGACGACGATGGGCGTTAGCGGAAAGAACCGTTTCAG
>CAZGVT010000183.1:0-4250 GCA_964529255.1 uncultured Alphaproteobacteria bacterium
CGCCACCAGCGAATCGTGACATCTCCCGCCCACTGGGTTGCGGAAAGATCGCGCGGCGGATCCAGTCTCCAGCATTCGAGGTTTGCCGTAGCCGTGCCGTTTGCCGGCACCACGACTCGCAAGGCTCGCACGGTCTCGTAGCCATCTTCATCCAGCAACACATGCACCGGCGCGGCGGGAGCGGCAGCCGTCGAGAACTGTCCCTGGGCATTCATGTTCAACAACTGTCCAGCCACCCAGACTTGCAAATCGGCGGCCTCGCTCTGATCAGGGTAGAGTGTGAGCGTGCCGTTCAGCGTTCCGGTTGCGGTGGGCAATCCGGTGGTAAACCTGAGTGCCGCCCCCGCTTCAATGGGCCAGGCAGTTTGATGGAGATTGGAGTTGTGCTGCACCTGTACACCGGTCGTGTTGTTCGGATGCTCGATGCCAACTGAGGCGCTTCCCACATACTGCATGCGCTGATACACACACAGAATCTGGCAGTCACCGGTTGCAGTAGGATAGCGGGCCGGGTCGAGGAAGTGCACTTCCCAATCATGGAAACGTCCGCCCGGGACCTGCAACTGCTGGTCCACGAACTCAAACACCCAGCGGCCATTTGCGCGGTCATAGTATTGGTATTGGGTCGCGCCGAGGCCGCGACGGATGTCATCCCAGAACGCCGCGATGATACCATTAGGCTCGCTAATGGACGGAATCGGCTGATTCAGCGGCCCCGGGATGTTGTACACTCCGGGCAGCATCCAGCCGTTGGTGTTGACTGTCAGGCTGTCGAAATCTTCACCGTAGAATCCGATGGGAAACGGTGCGGCAAAATGAACACAGGTATCGCCGGTGGTATAGGTAAACGGCGTGCCCACGGTACCCCCGCGGTTCGGATCCATCTCCACCCAATCATAGGTGGCCGGGAAGTCCCGGTCGTAGCGGTCATATGCAAGGTAGCCGTAACCATCCGGCCCGGCGGGTTCCAACGTGTTGATGAACACCGGCCACGTCGGTGTGTTCTGGCCCTGTGTCAGGATGACCGTCGTGTCCTTGTCAATCAACTCCGGCGGGGTGCGGTTGATGCGGAAATGGATATGCACCGCATATGTGTCTACCGGCAACGATACCGAAACTTGGCCATTTTCATCGGTGATCACAGTATCAACCGGTATCCCGGGGAAGGTCACGATGGCCCCTTGCAGTCCGACTCCGAGCTGAGTCACCACGGTGGGATTTAGCACGCCGACCGGGAGCAGGTCCATGGTCACATCGACTCGTGTTGTCTCTCCTTCCGTGGTTTGAACATCGGTGAAAACCTCTGATTCGTACCCGAATTTCGCGTAGCGAACCGTGTAAGTTCCTTCAGCCGCACTCAAATTATAGTAGCCATTCGCTCGACTTGTCGTCGAGTTCGGCATGCCGTCCGCCTGAATGCGCACGCCCTCAACCGGAGTTCCGTCGGCCTCTTCACAGAAACCGTCTACGCGTCCCAAGGATGCGACCGCGAGCACGGCTTCGTAGCAATCGATGAACCCATGACCGAAGGTGTTGTCCTCCCCTGCGGGCGGATAGCCTTCATCGATGGCCGTTTCCATCAGGGCTTCCTTGATAGTTTGCGGGTCGCAGTCGGGACATGCTTCGCGCATCAGCCCGACGCAGCCGGCGACGTGCGGCCCGGCCATGGACGTGCCACTGTAGAAATCGACGTAACCACCTCCCGGGACACTCGAATAGACGTCGACACCGGGTGCGACAATTTCGGGTTTGATCGCGTCGGGATCCGGTGGACAGGTTGAAGGACCGCGGCTGGAAAAGTCGGCAATCAGAAACGGCGGAGTGTTGGGATTGGCGTCCACTGCGCCAACAGAAAAGATTTCTGTCGCGCTGAGTTCAAAAATGGCGGGCGACCGGAGCCCCTGAGTAGATTCGTTACCCGCCGACCAGGTAATCACAACGCCGGCTGCCTCGCAGTTGGTGATCACCGTATTCCAGTTGGTGTAGCAGTGCGGATAGCCCAGACCCGTGTTGACGCCCCACGAGTTCTGAATGACATCCGGAACATCGTCCAGAGTCAGAGGATCTCCATCCGGGTCAATAAACCACTCATAGGCATCCAGAATGTCCTGACTGAAATCCTGACCAAAGCCGCCGATGGCATTGCAGGCGATCCACTCAGCAAGGGGCGCAGAACCGACCGTAATGGTGTCGCCGCCGGTTGTGATCTCGCGGCCGCATTCGGTTCCCATCACATGAGTTCCGTGGCCGTTCTGATCGGACGGCATTGGGAATCCACCAAGCAGATCGAGCCAGCATTCATCCGTCGGTGCATGAGTGCCACGCCAGCGACTGCCGAGGGCCGGGTGGAAGCGGTCAACTCCAGTATCGAGATTGGCGACCAGCACGCCCGAACCGTTGATTCCCAATTCACGATTGACTTGGGTGGCTCTAATTGCATCCTGACCCGGAGTCGTCAGCTCGTCATCGAGAGTGTGCGGCCGCTCACCGCGAATCGGTCCACGGACAACAGGCTCAATCAGCTCGGTCTCGAAATTCGGGCCGATCGAGTTGACAGCCGGATGCCCGGCGAGTTCGAGAATCGCCGATGCGGTGCCGTATACAACGATAATATTTTCAATCCAGTATGCGGTATATCCGCCCACCTCGCCCGCTTCCTTGGCCGATTCGAGTTTGCTGATGACAGGCCCCTGAGTCTCAGCCGCGTTTGCCTTCAGAGCATCGATGACGAGCTTGTGCCGTTCGGCGAGTGGCGCCCGGCGAGCATGCAGATCTTGATCCAGCTCCGCAATAGATCGTGGATTATGAAGCAGAACGATGACGCTGAACATATCGTCGACCTTGGCAGCCTTGACTTTGGCAAGCAGTGTCGGCTCGACATCTGCTGCGAAGGCCGAAGCGGCGAGACTGAACACAAGAAAGAATACTGTGGATAATGATTTCACGGAAATTACCTCCGCTGTGGAGCTTAGCTGTGTGCAGGCTCTGAGACACGCGCGCCCAGAGCTTTGAAATTAGACGAGTAAAGATACCAAATTGGACTCAGAGCAGCAAGCGCCTGTCCGCTCGTTCTTTTACTCAGCAAACATCGACTCTATGCACAAAATGCGCCAGTATAGGCGGTGGCCTCAGGTCAAGGCGCAGCCGGAATTCACTTGCAGCACCGGGGACCGTGCGGCCCGTATCGGTGCGGACACAGCCCCGACGCGAGGACCGTACCCCGGGCACACAGCAGGACGGCTCCATCGCCGCTTTTGCCCGTGTTGTCAGTTGATTTGGCCCTTGGCTAATCAAATCAGAATTTAGTTGACTTTCCGCTTGGCGAATGTTACTTTATCAGTGCGAAAACTACCAATGGGCGGTAACAAAAGAGGCCAGATATGTGGGAAAGTGAGGTATTCCCGCGACGGCCAAATGTGCAAGTTCATGCGAAGCGAATTTCATTCACCGAATTTGCGCTTGCGGCCGTACTAGTTTTCGTGGTATGTTGCCAGCAGATTGTCTGGGGCGGCACCACCGGTAAAATCGCAGGGAAGGTCACCGACGCCGAGACACAGGAAGGGTTGATCGGCGCTGCTGTACAGGTTGAGGGTACGACGCTTGGCGGCGCGGCGGATATTGACGGAAACTTCTTTATCCTCAATGTCCCGCCCGGAGAATACACCGTCAGAGTCAACAGCCTTGGCTATCGTGCGCAAGTGATACAAAAGGTGGGCGTCAGCTCAGATCAGACGGCAATCGTCGATGCTGCGTTAATGCCTGAGAGTGTTCAGGGCGAAGAGGTGACGATTATTGCGGAGCGTCCGCTCGTTCAGCAAGATCGCACTTTTTCAGTGGCGCACGTCGCCACGGAGGAGATCAAAGTCCTCCCCGTGATCAATCTCGATCAAGTGGTCGAGAAGCAGGCGGGAGTGGTTCATGGCCACTTCCGTGGTGGGCGCACTGGGGAGGTTCTCTACCTTGTGGATGGGGTATCGGTCACCGATGCCTATGATAACTCACAGGGGACAAAGGTCGACCAGGATGTCGTGCAAGAGCTGCAAGTCATCTCGGGCACTTTCAATGCGGAATACGGACAGGTCTTGTCGGGAGTGGTCAACATTGCGACCAAGGACGGCGGAAATGCGATAAAAAGCACCGCGTCCATGGAGTATGGCGACTACATCAGCTCCCGTGACGAGACCTTTTTGCATATAGACGAGGTCTCGCCGCTGGCCGAGTGCGAGTGCGAGTGCGACGCCGACTACGAG
>CAZGVT010000183.1:4260-6612 GCA_964529255.1 uncultured Alphaproteobacteria bacterium
CGAGGTCTCGCCGCTGGCCAGTCAGGACTATCGGCTCTCGCTGGACGGCCCGGTACCCAGAACGGAAAACCTGTTCTTCTATTTGACCGGCCGCTATTCACGGGACAGCGGTTGGCTGTACGGACAGCGACGCTGGGGGCTCGAGCACAAGGTGCTGCCGGTGGACTCGGGAATCCTTGTTTTCCCGGAATACGGGAATAACACGTACGCCGCGATGAACTCCAACTTCGAGCGGTACGGGCTTGGCAAGCTCTCCTGGAAACCGCAGCCGAATCTCAAACTGGCGTGGTCAAGCCTCCACAGCAACCGGATCTACAGGGATTATGACCACGGCCGGAAGTACACGCCGGACGGAGACCTGCGGCGGTATCGCCAGGGCGACACCGACATTCTGAAATTCGAGCACACGGTTTCCAAACGGTTCCTCTATGAAGTTGCGTACACGCTGGGATTCAATGAGTATCGGCACTTCGTCTTCGAGGATCCGTACGATTCGCGCTATGTGCATCCGTTATATTCGGAGAATCCGTCCTACACGCTGGAGGTGGGGGGCACCAATCTAAGCCATTTTCGCCGGTTTACGCGCACCCATGAACTGCTTGGAGCCGTCTCCTCTCAGGTGACGAATTTGCATCTGGTGAAGGCCGGTTTCGATGCGAAACTCCACCGCATATTTTATGAAGACATTTCGCTGGTGCCCGCGCGGCCCGGCGTTTTGTTTAATCCTTCCGGAGAACCCGACTACTTCGTCTTCGAATCCGCCATTCCGGACATCACCAGCAATGCTCACGATCTGTATGTGAATGATCCGTGGGAGCTTGGATTGTATGTGCAGGACAAATTCGAGTTGCGGTCGCTGATTGTTCAGGCGGGTATCCGATTCGACTACTTTGATCCGGATGGCCGTGTTCTTGCCGACGAAAAGGATCCGAATATCTATCAGCCGCTGCTGCCGGATTCGGAGTATGTGCGGGTGCACGGCACGCTGCCCGATCCGTCGTGGTGGTATAAGAAAGTAGATGCCAAACAACGTGTCTCCCCGCGCCTCGGCGTCGCCTATCCCATGAGCGACCGGGGCGCTTTTCATTTCTCTTATGGTCACTTCACACAGCGGCCCACGTTCGAGCGACTGTACCAGAACCCGGAATTCGAGCTGGAGGAGGGAGTCGGTTTGAATACGGTGATGGGTAATGCGGATTTGAAAATGGAAGAGACCGTATCTTACGAGTTCGGATTCAACCAGCAGATCGCTGAAGACGTGGCTCTGGAAACGTCGCTTTACTACCGCGATATTCGCAATCTGGTCGGAACGGACAAGATTGTGGAGACCTACAGCGCAGGTACGAAGTACTCGCAATACGTGAATCGTTCGTTCGGTGAAGTGAAGGGGATCATGCTGACGCTCGATCGCCGCATGGCAAACAATGTGAGCGGATTCCTGAAATACACCTTCCAGACAGCCGCGGGTAATGCCTCCGATCCGCAGAGTGCCTACAACGCGTCGAAAGGGAATAACCCACGCGAACCCGAGAAGCAGCTTGTGCCGCTGGATTGGGATCGCAGGCACACCGTGAACGCGAGTGTTACCTATCTTATCCCGGGAAGTGAAGGATGGGGCGCGACGCTGTTCGGCACGTACGGAAGCCCGCTGCCCTACACTCCGGTTGACCAGGGGATCCGCACCGGATTCGAGAACGACGGACGGCAACTCGACTACGTGAACTTCGACTTCTCCGCGTTCAAACGATTCCGACTCAACAAGCGACAAACGCTGACTCTGAGCACAACAATTCTGAACGTCTTCGATCTCAAGAATGAGACGGGAGTCTACACGGATACGGGACGGGCGGGTTATACGCAGGAAGAGCTCACGGCGATCGAGAACTCTGAGATTAATACGTTGGACGAAGTTTACAACAATCCCAGCTTCTACTCGCGGCCTCGATTGGTTCGCGTGGGATTGGAGGTATCGCTTTGAAAGAACTTTCCCGCCTCGTGTTTCGATTGGGTCTGGTTGTTGGCCTCGGCTTGCCTTCACTGCTTGTGGCGCAGAATCCATACAAGGGTGATCGACTCTATCGTGCCAAAAACACGATGAGTGGCAATTTGGTGCGCACAGTCTACTATAATTATGGTCTGGTGGGGAATATCGGCGAGATTTCCGGCGAGTGGCCCGCAGGAACAGGCAACGAATACGTCGGCGACGTCTCGCCGTTGATCGGCGTGGAGATTGTGCACCCGTCCGGCGATACGCTGGTGGCCGTGGCGACATCGGACGGTCCGCGCGGCAATCCGGACGGACCGCAAGGGGGTGGGGCCTTCTGGGGTCTGGAGCCGCTGCCCGGTTTTACC
>CAZGVT010000184.1:0-6598 GCA_964529255.1 uncultured Alphaproteobacteria bacterium
ACGAAACTCTCGACTGAAGTCCGATTGATCGCCCATCAGCAGCGCACTGCAAACCGCCGCTGCATCGGCATCAAGATGTTTCTCAAACTCCGTTTCGACATAGTTGCGTGCCGAATGAGCGATTCGCGCCACAGATACCGCCGGTCGCTCAATCAGACTTACATTGACATGGTCGCAGATTAGTGTCCCCGCAATTCGAGAGGTCACTCGAGAGAGGAGTGCGGAGACGGATCTTGTGAGCGTCTTTCGCTCGTTGCCGGGCTCACCAATTGCAATCACTTGATCTCCCGGCAAGATACCGGCCAACGAATCAAGGCGAACTTCGATGCCGATCGTCCGACGCGAGAGCGGTGCAGAGTTCTTTCCCACGTGCGTTGTACGAATCACAAACCGGCCGCGCTCAAGCGATGCCGACTCTACGAGCTGGACAACGCCGATCACACGAACGGTGTCCTCTTTCAGAAAGTACTCATTCCACTGTCGCCGCCCCTCTCTCGCCAGGTCGTCGGCGGAGCGAAGTCCGGTGAGGGCGATTACCGAGAAAGCAACCATCGCGAAGGTGAAGCGGTTCGGTCCAAGACGAACGAGCGAGAGCAGCGTAAACGTGATGGCCGCTCCCAGAAGCAGCCGCCACACGATTGTGTCGATGTCAAAGAACAGGCTGCAAACCACGCCGGTCATGGCAGATAGCGAAAGCGGCAGCAGCGGATATCGACGCACGTCGAAGCTCATGGCATCAGACGCGGTGATCCGGGACTATTGACGCGAGAGAACGAACAGCCGCGAT
This sequence comes from uncultured Alphaproteobacteria bacterium, assembly GCA_964529255.1. Classification (GTDB taxonomy): domain Bacteria; phylum Electryoneota; class RPQS01; order RPQS01; family RPQS01; genus CAZVXJ01. The sequence continues at coordinate 788 of CAZGVT010000184.1, forward strand.
ATCCCAAACGACAGAGGCCTCTGCTCAACTTGCAAGAAACCCGCGTCACGCATTGCCTCCACGAGTTGTGCCGTCGGGAGAAAGTTCTCAACTGTCCGAGCGAGGTAAGCATAGGCATTCCTGTCGCCGGAAATCCAGGCCCCCACCGGTCGCATAATACGAAGCATGTAGAAGCGAAAGAGCCTGTTGATCGCGCGAGAGCGATCCGGAGTGAATTCGAGAATTACTCCCTTGCCTCCCGGCTTCGTTACCCGGCATAGCTCCCTCAACCCTGCGGAGAGATCGGCGAAGTTCCGGATCCCGAATGCAACCATGAACCGGTCAAAGTGCGCATCGGGAAAAGGCAACTGCTCTGCGCAACCTTGTACGAGCACGAAATGAGACGGTACAATGTTGCCCGCTTTTCCGTCTGCACGAACGAGCATTTGCCTTGCGGGATCGAGCAGGACGTTGCATACACCCGGCACCATTGCCGCAAGCTCCAGGGCCATGTCTCCGGTACCGGCACTGCAATCGAGGACTCGGCATTCAGCAGTCGCATGCAACGCCTTGAGCGCGTGCCGCCGCCAATGTTTGTCCACTCCCAGAGAGAGCAGGTGATTGAGCAGATCGTAAGTGCCGGAAATCCGGTCGAACATTCCGGCAACGGATGGCGTCTTTTGAGTCAACGAACGGATAGCAAGAGGTAGGCAAGCCAGGAAGGAGTGGACACGAGTAACGAATCGAAACGATCCAGGATGCCGCCGTGGCCGAGGAGAATTCTGGAACTATCCTTGACAGCACACTCCCGCTTCATCATGGACTCGACGAGGTCACCTCCCTGACCGATGAGTCCGACGACAACAATCAGTGCGACGCCGTCGATAAGCGTCGCATTCGGCGACACCGCGAGCAGATTCAGGAGAATGAACGCGACGGCGACGCCGACAATTCCAAACAAGAGTCCTTCGACGGTCTTGTTCGGACTGGCGGCGGGATAAAGTTTATGCCTTCCGAGCGCACGCCCTCCAAAGTACGCAAGGGAATCACACAGCCATGTTCCGGCGAACAACATCACCAATCCCCCACCGGGAGTGAGTCTGCTATATTCTGTCGAAGCAATGACGCACCAAAGAGAGAAAGGAAAACAAATGTACAGCGCAAAGAGTGATGCACTGCCCAGGCCGGCCAGAGGCGTACGATGGCGATCGACAAGCTGCAAGAGGAAAATCACACTTGTCAGCAAGAGTGCTGTCACAACCGACCACGACGCTGCCTTCGAGAAGATCAACAAATCCACAGCGACAGCCGCGACGGCAAGTGAGATTGATGAGACCATGCCGGCCGTGCGTTCACCGAGAACTCTCCACTCACGCAGGGCAAGGAATTGCAGCGCGACAATCAATAGCTTCAGCCAGACTCCGCCCACAACCGCGCTGAATAGCAGCAATGGGATGCCGAGCCCGGCAACGAGCAGCCGTGAAGAGAGCGGACTCACTATTGGTAACGACGACCGCGCAGCGACTCCTCGGGCGGCGGCCAGCCGGTCTCGTCCTGAGTTTCTTCGATCGTGACTTGAGCGGGCCTGTACATCTTCATTAACTCGTCCTCGGTCATCAAGAATACAGATGATGAGTCGTCCGGAATCAACATCTTCTTGATATCGGTGACTTCGGGCGCGTTTTGAAGAAGTTCGACAAGTGATTCGCCGTACACGCGAGAGCTGTCGGGTATTCTCGGTACCGAATATTGTCCATCGTAGATGTAGAAGAGCGCGAAAAGCGAGCGTTGTGCGATGTCAGAGCTCGAATCGAGTCGCACAGTCTCCTTGTACCATGCGATGCTCGAGTCAATGGGATACGTCTCGTTTATCAACGCATCTTCCGCTGCAAGGAACAGTTGATGCTGATGATTGTCGGCGGTATCGAGCGCATCCATGCCAAGGCCCGCGCGAGCTTCATTCAGGGCCTGGAAGGGAACGCTATCCGCATCGAGAATCGCCCGGTAATAGTCTCCCGACTGTGAGCGATTTGACGAATCTCCGGCCGCAAATGCTCGACCGAGATACAAGTTGGCTTTCCAGTAAACTTCCGCATCAACCGGTGCGGCGGCAGCAAGTGCATAGTAATAGACCGCACTGTCCGGATTGTTCAGGGAGATTCGGTAAAACTCACCCGCTCGCAAATACGATAACTGCAACTTTCGCTGAACGGAGAGTCGCTGGTCGGCGAGTGCCTGCCTGAGATTCGCTTGTGGAGCTTCTGCTTGTGGGGGAGTTGTTTTCGTCGAGGAATCGGCGGCAAGTGTGTCCACCAATATCGGCGCCGCCGTATCAGCCATGAGGTCCGGAGAGTGCGTCGTATCCGCGACGACCAGAGCTTTCAGAATCGAGTCCACGGCCGCCTGAGAGGGAGTAAGTGCCTGTTCGATTGATGAATCAACTTGGATCGAATCAATTTCGTCATTGCCGCCGATGGAGCCGGAGTCGTCGGGAAGCGTTTCGACCGGGCTCGAAATCGGTTGCTCCTGATCCATCACTTCCTCGCGGATCACCGGGGATTCCGGAGTGGCCGCGATGCGTTCGTCCAGCGATCGGATACTGTCTCCGTACTGCGTGATCTTGCCCAACACGTCAATGCCGCGAGCGATCTGAGCGGCCGCGGCGCGAGCGGAGTCGGTGAGGTCGCGTTGTGCTCCCGCGCTGATTGTGCTGTCCAGCAGAGCTTTGGCAGTAGTCAGATCGGAGAGCCGGTCGCGGTGCACAAGTGCGAGTTGATAGAATGCCTTACCGCGCCGCTCGCCTCGCGGCTCCCTTTCTATCAAGTCATTCAGCATCGCAATGCCTTCCTCCGTATGACCAGTATTTACGGCAAGATCGGCAAGCTCCATGTCAATCTCCGGTCCGTATTGGCTGAAGCTTCGCGTTCCTTTCAATCGAAGCAGCGTCCGTTTTGCGTTTTCGTACTCGGCCAACTTGATATCACAACGCGCCGAATTCAACAAACTCCGGAATGCAAGGGCCGGTTCCTTTTGTAGATCCGCGGACTTAGCATAGGCGTTGCCCGCAGCCGCGTAATCCTGCAATTCATAGCGGCATTGTCCAAGTTGATAGAGTGCCTCAGCCTTCTGAGTACCGTCCGGGCTCAGTGTCAACACCTGTTCGTAGCGCTCGGCTGCACTCACCCATTCTTTCTTGGACGCAAAGATCCGTCCCAGCTGCAATTCGAGTTCCGCCTGATCATGCGCCTTTCTCAGAATTGAAATTGCCGACTGAAGCTGCTCAACGGCCTCATCAAATCGCTGTTGTTCAATCAGTGATCGAGATTTCCAAAGCAGCGCTTGCGGAACATGCTCGCTTTCAGGATACAGACTGACTAGTTCGGTAAATTTACGCTCCGCGCGCGAGAAGTCCGACATCCGGAAATACGAGATTCCCATCAACAGCAGCGCATCGTCTATCCAACGGCTCTTCGGATAGAACTCGATAAGCTTTGAACCCGTCTCAATAACTTTTCGATACTTGTCGGCCGCCGCTCCTGTACCCTGACCCGGTCGCTGGGCGCCTTGTCGTTGCGGTGTTTCGCGCCGGCGAGGATCTTGATCGGCTTCCGTTCCTTGTCGCTGCCGATACTCGCTCTCCGCCTCTTTGAATTTCTTCTTGACGTTATAGAACGTATTGTAGTAGGCGCAGCCCGTCGCTCCGGCAGTCAACAAAACCAAAAGGACAGACAGGAGAAACGCACGAGTGGTGAAGCTGCACCCTGCTTTGTGCGTACTATGAGTGATCATGAGCGATTTTGGATTCATACGCCGACACCAGTAATCTCAAGTATGCGCCCGCTTCGCCTTGCAAGTGATAGTGTGCAAGCGGTGTGAGAGACGTGACTTCCGGATTAATCTCAATCAAGATCGCCCCGTGGTCGAGTGCAATCGCAGGCAGTGCAGCCGCAGGATAGACTTGAGATGATGTGCCCACTGACAGAAATAGATCGCAGTTCTCGGCGGCAGTCATTGCTCTTTCCAGATTTGCCTCCGGGAGCATTTCACCAAACCAGACGACGCCAGGCCGGAATTTCCCACCGCAATGGCAATGCGGAACTCGCTCGGAAAAAGTGATCTCGACATCGGTAGATTCACTTCCGCAGTTCAAACAGCGATTGACTTGAAGATTGCCATGCAGCTCAATCACATTTCGGCTCCCGGCAAGCTGGTGCAAACCGTCTACGTTCTGCGTGACGAGCGTGAATTCGGATGCCAGCTGCTCCCAAACGGCGAGAGCCAGATGGCCTGCACTGGCCTTGGACGCCCTTAATACCTGTCTGCGGTGCTGATACCACTCCCACACAAGCTCCGAATTGCGCATGAACGCATCCAAGCTGGCGAGTTCCTCCGGACGGAACTTCGCCCACAAGCCGTCCTTTCCCCGAAATGTTGCTAACCCGGATTCGGCCGATATCCCTGCTCCGGTTAATACACATATATGTCTATATTTTACAATATCTTGCGTGAGTTCTCGTGGGAGCGCATGTGAAAACTTTTCACTTGACATTAATCAAACGCTTGGGTATATTCGTGCTTCAGATAACAAATGAAATTGAACGGAGACCATGCCACAGCATAAGTCATGCGAAAAGAGAATGCGAACCAATGCCGCCGCACGTGCGCGGAATCGGCAAGATAGGGCTCGCGTTCGGACTCTCGAAAAGGTCGTGCTGCAGGGGGCTGCCAAACCAGCCGCCAAGTCCGACCTTTGCGCTGCCTACAAGATGATCGATCAAATGGTTGCTAAGGGTGTCCTGCATGCTAATACAGGTGCCCGACAGAAGGCAAAACTCGCACGCACTGTTAACCGTCTGAGCGCCTGAGGCGCTGGACCTTCATATAGCTCCCGCCGAGCCGGTGTCGCCCTGGCGCTCCTCCCCCTCCAGCCAGAGTTTGAGCACCGGCTCTTCTCTGCCCGGAGGCGTCGATCACCATTTCGGCAACTCGTAGTTTGGTGACTCGTGGGTGACTATGACATCGTGGGGATGACTCTCCCGGATCCCGGCTGCCGTCTGACGGATTAGTCGGGATTTTTCTTGCATTTCCTTGATGGAACTGACCCCACAGTAGCCCATGGCCGCCCGCAAACCGCCAACAAGTTGGTGGGCAGTGTCCGCTAACTTTCCCTTGTACGGAACTCTCCCCTCGATTCCCTCAGGTACAAACTTAACCCGGCTCTCGTCCACCTGCTCCTGAAAGTAGCGATCGGCGCTCCCCTGCGACATCGCCCCCATCGAGCCCATTCCCCGCACTTGTTTATAGCTCCGCCCTTCAAAGAGGATCAAATCCCCAGGGCTCTCCTCCGTTCCAGCGAACATGCTGCCGATCATCACAGATGAAGCCCCTCCCGCGATGGCCTTCGCCAAATCCCCGGAATATCTGATCCCTCCGTCCGCGATAACCGGTACACCCGCCTCCCTGGCCGCAGAGGAAACCTCCATGACTGCGGTCATCTGGGGAACACCGACTCCAGTAACGACTCGTGTCGTGCAGATCGATCCCGGACCAACGCCCACCTTTACCGCATCCGCGCCCGCCTCTATCAGATCGAGAGCCGCCTCTCTCGTAACGACGTTTCCGGCCACCAGTTCCAGGCTCGGGAAGGTCGATCGAAGTTTGCTCAATGTGACCAGGATATTCCTTGAGTGCCCGTGAGCGGAGTCGATGACGAGCACATCGACGCCCGCGTCGATTAACCGCGCCGCTCTTTCCATCGTGTCGCCGGTGACCCCGATAGCGGCACCCACCCGCAACCGTCCCTCTTCGTCTTTGCAGGCATTCGGGAATAGC